>JAIKZX010000220.1 GCA_024681935.1 Fretibacterium sp. | reverse complement strand
CAACCTCCTGGGCGAACTCATTACCCTTCGCGTCACTGAAGATTAAAGTGGGAACGTAGCGTACACTGTACTGCCGGGCCACCTCCGGGTGATCCTCCAGGTAGATATGTTCTGTGGCGACCTTGCCCTTATAACGGGTCTTAAGTTCCTTCAGAACGGGTTCCATCATCTCGCAGGCAGGGCAGGTGGTGGTGGACAGCATTTTGAACGTGGGTAATTTTGCCGGCGATTTTGTTTTCGCCGCCCCCGCGGGAAGGCATCCTGTCAGCATGATCAATATGCCAAGGACAACAAACCCAGCCTTACCTTTCATTAACAAACAGCTCCTTTCGATGATTTAAGCTCAGGGAGAGAAAGTACCCCCTCCGACAAACCAACCGGATTATTATATTTTTAATTATAATACATCCCGCCGCCCTTCCTCCGTCCGGTGCCGCTCAATAAAGCCCTCACGGTCTGATATACCCCCACTTGTCCTCCTGGCGCACGGCGGCCAGCCCCTCGCTGAGGGAACGGGCGTCGTCAAACTGTCCGGGCAGAATCCACTCGCCGCGGACGTTGACAAAGCCCCAGCGCGCGTCGGCCGCCACGGCGGCCAGCCCCTCCGAGAAGGGAAGCGCTGCGTTGTAGCGGTAGGGAATGATGAGCTTATCCTTCTTGTTAAGGAATCCCCAGCCCCGGTAATTTGAGGTGTTTTTGACCGGCGCCAGGCTGTAGCGGAACGTCCCCGCGCTGTCAAAACGCGGCCGGATGAGGTCGCGCCCCGCACTGTCGATGTAGCCGAACCGTCCGTGGACGGCTACGACGGCCAGCCCCTCGCTGAACGGCTCCGCATGAAGGTATTGGTGCGGAATCTTCAGCCGGCCGGCCGCATCCACATAGCCCCAGAGCCCGCCCCGTCTCACGGGAGCCAGCCCTTCGCTGAAAGATCCCGCTGCCTCGTAGGCCGGAACGATGACAAACTTGCCCGTCAGGTCAATAAAGCCCCACTGTCCCCCGCTCTGCACGGCGGCCAGCCCCTGAGAGAAGGGCAGTCCTCCCTGAAATATCTTCTCCGCAAAGGCGGGGTTGCCGTTCACGTCGATGTAACGGTCCCCCACAAAGGCCAGCCCTTCGGAGAAATCCCCGGCTTCCGGGATGCGATAGACAAAAGGCAGAACCGTACGCCCCAGGTTGTCGATGTAGCCCCAGACATCTCCGGACTTAACCGCTGCCAGTCCCTCGTGAAAGTCGCGTGCCTCGTCAAACCGGTAGTCAATCACGACGCGGGGCGTCCTGTGTGCCCCAAAAGCCGGCTGAAAACTGAACGCCGGACAGAACAGCACGGTCAGCAGAAGCCACAGCCCCAACCTCCATGCAGCAGTCTTTATATCTTTAAATTTTATATACATCAGTATCTGCCCTCTTTCTTATTTGTAAGGCCATTGTAATATTATATCTGATATTACATTTATAGGGGGCTTTGTGATGGAGATTCAGGCGTATAACGGCAGCATGGGGGAGTGGCGGGGCGATGCGGTGCTGCTCCTTCTGAGGGAAGAGGACTGCCTGACGCTTCCGTCTCTGCCAGGTGCGGAGGCGGTCCGGCTTCTGGCGGAGAGAAAGGACTTCAGTGGGAAAAAGGGCTCGTCCCTGCGCCTGCCCCTGTTGGAGGGCGGCATCAAAAACCTTTACCTCATGGGCCTGGGCAAGGCGGAGGCGTGCAGCACGGCGGGGGTGCGCGACACCCTGGCCTGGGGGCTGCGCATGGCCGGACGGCAGCGCAACGAGTCCGTCCTCGTGCCCCTGTCCCATCTGGAGGACGCCTTTAAGGACGGCGATCCTTCCCCCTCCGCCATTCTGGGGGAAGCTGCGGGCCTTTGCGGCTACGTCTTTGACAAATACAAGGAGAAAAAAGAGGGTGAGTACGAGCCCTTCGCGCTGAAGGAGGTCTTTGTGCCCGGCCTTGTGCCTGAGAAGGCACGGCAGGGACAGATTTTCGCGGCGGCGCAGGTGGCGGCGCGGGCACTGGCCAACGAGCCGGGGTGCGCCATCAGTCCTGCGGGTCTGGCAGAGAACGCTGCGGCGATGGCCGGAGAACTGGGGCTGGACTGCGAGGTGTGGGACGAAAAACGGCTGGAGCAGGAAGGCATGGGCGCGCTGCTGGCCGTGGGGAGCGGTTCGGCCAATCCCCCGCGCCTGATCCACCTGACCTATAAGCCTGAGGGGACGGCGAAGAGGAAAATCGTCCTCGTGGGCAAGGGCATCACCTTCGACAGCGGCGGGCTGGATATCAAACCCTCGAATTTCATGACGACCATGAAGGGCGACAAATCCGGTGCCTGCGCTGTGCTGGGAGTGCTGCGGGGCGCTGCGGAACTGGGGCTGGACACGGAAGTCCATGGTCTGCTGGCCGCGGCGGAGAATATGCCCTCCGGTTCGTCCTACCGGCCCGACGACATCGTACGCGCCCGAAACGGCAAGACCATCGAGATCGACAACACGGACGCGGAGGGCCGCCTGGTGCTGGCGGACGCCCTTTGTCTTGCCAGCGAGCTGAAGCCCGACGCCATTATCGACATGGCGACGTTGACGGGTGCCTGTGCGGTGGCCCTGGGCAAGTGGAGGGCCGGCCTCTTCACGCGCGACAATGCCCTTGCGGACGCGCTGCTGGCGTCCTCACTGCGGCGGGGCGAGCCCTTCTGGAGGATGCCGGCGGAGGATGAGCACATTGAGGAAAGCCTGAAGTCCCCCTTTGCCGACATGGTGAACTCCGGCCCGCGTTATGGCGGGGCAATCTTCGCGACGATCTTTCTCTCCCGTTTCGTGGAAAAGAGCATCCCCTGGGCGCACCTGGACATTGCCGGGGTGGACTTCATGGACAAGGAATGGGGCGTCTACTCCAGAGGGGCGAGCGGCTTTGGCGTCCGCACCTGCCTGGACTACCTGACGCGATAAACGGGCGGTTCCGCCTCTAACTTGTAATTATTCAAAAATCTGATAATATTTTAAATATGGAGACAAGAGCGATGGAAGTATCAGGGGGGCCCTGCCCCCCTGAGTTTAAAACGGCAGGGGGTTCAGAGGGGGCTTGTCCCCCTGAGCTGAAAATGGGCGGCGCCATTGACGCCTTTATAGAATATGTTCAGCATCGTTCCCCCTCAGACCATACCGCCATCAGCTACGCCTCCGACCTGCGGCAGTTTTCGGATTACCTTGAGGCCCAGGGAATGGGCGGCGACGTGGGGCGGGTGGATACGCCGGTTTTGCGCGCTTATCTGCGCACCCTCTCGGGCTGGAATTTTTCAAGGGCAACGATGGCGCGGAAATTGTCTTCGCTTCGGGGCTTCTTTGCCTTCCTGAAGAAGCGCGGCCTTCGGGAGGATGACCCTGCCCGCAGCCTTCGGGGCCCCGGCACCCGCCGTCCTCTGCCCCGCGCCCTGTCTGAGGAGGCGGTGTCCCGTCTGTTTGAGGCCGTGGAGGCCGAGGCCGGGGAAGATACGCGCGTGAGGGATACGGCGATCCTGGAGCTGCTCTACGGCTGCGGGCTCCGCATATCGGAGCTGACGGGGCTGCGCTGGCAGGACGTGGACATCGACGAGCGGTGGCTCACCATTCTGGGCAAGGGGAACAAGGAGCGCCGCGTCCCCTTTGGAAATTGTGCCCGGCGCGCCCTGCTGACCCTCAAAGAGGGAGGTCCGGTTGGGGAATATGTCTTTGCAGGCCGGAAGGGAAAGCCCCTGACGGTTCGCACGGTCCATCGTGTTGTGACGGCTCTGGCGGCTCAGGCAGGGCTGGAAGGCGTCACACCCCACACCCTGCGCCACAGCTGCGCGACGCATCTTCTGGAACACGGGGCGTCGCTTAAGTTTGTTCAGGAATTTCTGGGCCATGAGAGCCTGTCGACGACGCAGATATACCTCACAGTCAGTGCCTCGTGGATGAAGGAGAGTTACGCGGCGGCTCATCCAAGAGCAAATGTTGAGTGAGACATGGCCTCCGGGAATCGTCCCACGCTTCCCGGAGGCACAGCCGACCGACCGCCGTCCTCCCTTTGGGAGTGTGTGAGCCCGGTCGTGCGGCAAAAGGAAAGTTATGCCGCTGCTCATCCGAGGGCGAATAGAGAATAGATTTTTCAGGAAAGGGAGATTAATTGTATTGTTTACGATGAATAGAGAGGCATCAGAAGCGGGTCGTCCCATGACATTTCATGGGACGACCATCGTGTGCGTCCGCTCCGGCGCACGGGTGGCCATGGCCGGTGACGGCCAGGTCACGCTGGGGAGCCAGATTGTCAAATCGGGGGCGCGGAAGGTGCGTCCTCTGTTGGGGGGTAA
>JAIKZX010000002.1 GCA_024681935.1 Fretibacterium sp. | reverse complement strand
TACAAAGCCCTTGAAATATCCCTTCGCCCCCGGCCCCGCCGGTGTGATGGGACCGCCAAGTGTCAGCATATTCTGGATGTAGTCCGACGCCGTCAGCCAAATGACGTCCGGCAGATACACGTGCCAAAAGGCCCTGTCTTTGGCCTCTTCCGGCGTCATGCCCTGCTGGATAAGCTGATGGTAGGTGTCCCACATCTCGTCCGTCGCTTCGCTGTGGGCGGAGTAAAGGGCGCTCCCCAAAGCAAGCCCGTGCTGTATCCCAGCGCTCCCGGAGAGATACCCTATCGCCTGGGTTGCAATGTTCAGCGGCATCCCCGAGATCGTGTAGGGCAAAGCCGTCACAACATCCTCCGCAACTCCCCAGAGTCCCGTCGCGTGCAAATACGGCTCCGGCGAAACCCATTGTTCCCACTCCCGCGCGCCCTGAGCCATCTTTCTCAGGTTCTCCGGCGTCCGCACGCGGCGAACGTCGTCAATGATGTAGTTCATCGCGTAGTTCGTTTCAAGGATAGCCTTCTCGCGCTTCTGCTCCTCCGGGTCCCCCTCCAGCAGTTGGGCCTTCCCCTCGAGGGCGCTCGCCTGCCGCCCAAAGAGGCTGCTAAAGCCCTGGCGTGTCCAGTCCCACCATCCGCCTTCCCGCTCCGGGGCCCGGCTTGCGCCGAGGCGTTCCAGGGCTTTCCCCAAGGCGCTGAGCACCTTAATGTCATCCCGGGCGATCTCCATCATACCCGGATTCGCCAGCCATTCCACCACGCGCTCCGGGGCGTTCTGGAGATCCAGCAGCCCCAGCCCCCGGGCATACTCCCTCTGGGCCCAGCTCATAATGTCCGGGTCCTTCAGTGCGTCGCCGGAGAGCCCCGTGGCCTTCGCCATCTTGAACCGCCGCGCTGCCTCGTTGGGATTTGTCTCCCACAACTCAAGGTCGTCCTCAAAGGTATTATGGATAACGTCATGGACGATGGAGTCCACAATGCCGGAGTTTTGGGCATACTCCACACGGCGGCGGTGCAGCTCGTCTCCCCGCCGGATTTCCTCCGGGGTAGCCGGGCGGATGAAGTCCGCCAGGTTGATGGAGCCCATCTGAAGCCCCTTATTTCCCGTCTCCTGGCGTTGCCCCAGCGGGGAGATTACGCGCTCCTGTATCGGTTTCCATCCCGGCAGCGCCGGACCGTCGTTCTCAGTCTCGATCTCCTGTCCCCAAAGCTCCTCGTCCATTGTGTCTCCTCCGTCCAAGCATTAAAAAGGGGACGGTTTCACCCGTCCCCGCTTTTCATCACTGCCTCTTATCGCTGGGGCACGTCTAAAACAAACCCGGCCTCCATGCCGGTGCACGCAATCGCGCTCTCCGTCGTCAGCTTCAGGCGCACATACCTCTCCAGCCCCATCACCGGCATCTGAGAGACGATGTGCATCCCCTCCGCCATCTGCGTCTTCTTCAGCGGCGTGGGCACGTTCAGCGGGATTTCAACGGACTCCGCAAAGTTCGCCGTCCCGCTCGTCTCCACGGAGAAGGAAATGTCCGGGTTCCCCGTGGCCGTCGTGTCGCTCTTGAACACAATCGCAATGAAGGCCTCGCGACCCCGCCCCTGGTTCTTCGCCCCCAGGTCCACCACCCGGCCCAGCACACCCGTCTCAAGGTTGTGCATCTCCGTTCCGTCGTCCTCAACAAACATCAATTCCTTGTCAAAAATCATGGTCCCGCCTCCTTAATTGACCTTTTTCTCCGGCACGGACTGGCAGTCGTTCCGCTTGATGGGAATCCCGCTGAACGTCAGCACCCGACGGTCCCCGCCGATATCCGTATAACCCAGCGCCATGTTGGCTTTCTCGAACGCTGCGATCTCCAAAATGCTGAAGATATCCGGGTCCGCGTACATCACGACGCGCCCCTTGTCCACGTGGCGAACCTTGTTTTTCGCCTTGATGATCTGGTTGAAGAGCGCCTGCCGCGCCGTCTTTGCCGTGTCGCCCTCGGCAAGCAGCGCGTCCCTGTCGATGTTGCAGACGCGGGACAGATACCGGTCGTCCCTCACCTTCAGCCCCACGAACCAGCTATACTCGGTGACGTGGGCCAAAAACTTCTTCCCGTCCTTGTCATCCACGTAGATGTTCGCCTGGGGCATCACCTTCAGCCCCGCCGTGGTGTTCTTGGGATAAATGCCCGTCACCTCGTCCTGGTCCCACTTCACGAGGTAGATGGAGGCTAAGTTCGTCCCCGTTCCCCCGGCGTCGATGACCTGGGGGTTGGCCGTCCTGTTCAGCCGCGCGGCAAAGCCACGGAACCCCGTCGCCTCCGTGCCGTAGAACATGGAGGCGCACAGGTCCTCGCCCATCGCGGCGATATGCGGCTTGTTCTCCGTCAGCAGGTACGCCTCGGCGCTGGGGGCAAGGTCCAGCTCTGCCATGTCCACAATGCCACGGCTTGTCAGCAGCACGCAGGTCTCCGTCACGGCCTCGGTCTTGCTCGCCGTGGCCTCGATGCCCTCGTTGATCTTCCTGATAGTCGCCCGCGGCATCGCCGTCCGCTTAAAGTGAACGTCCCCCGTCACCAGGTTCCCCTGCGCCCAGGGAATATCGTTCAGCAGCTCGTTCTCCTGCGCCAGCAGCTCCGCCACAGACGCAATCGCGCCGTCTCCCGGCCCCATTCGGTTTTTCAAATCCATCAGTGTCAAAAACTCGTTTGCCATTTAGGCTTCCTCCTTCTTCAGCCCCTTCAGGGACTCCCCAAAAATTGCCTCCGCCGGATTCAGCGTTTTCCCGCCTCCGGCCCCCTGTGCGCCCCTGTCCTCTCCGGCCAGTTTCCCCGCCCGGTAGAACATCCTGACAATCTCCGGGTGTGTGTTCAGGTTGTAGCGCTGAAGCAGCTCAACGGCCCCCTGCGTCGCCACCTGTTTGCACCCCCGGTCAATCACCGCCTGGCTTGCCTCCCATGCCTGCCCGCCAAACTCGGCGTCCGCCTGGCACTGGCTCATCCATTCGGTTTTTTCCTTCGCCATCTCCGCGTCGAACTGCTTTGCCCGCTCGGTGTCCGCGGCCTGGATCGCGGCCAGCATCTTTCCCTGCTGCTCCGCGTACATCCCAACTAACTTGTTTACAAGGTCCTTCCGGCTCAGGTGAGTGTCGTTCACCACGTCGAGAAAGCTCTTCCCCAGCTCCTCGTCGTAGGTGAACCCCTCCGGCACGGCGACGTCGTCCTTAGTCAGCGGCGGCGTCTCTTCGTCCTTCCCGTCGTCGTCTCCCTTGTCCGGCTCCTTGTCCTCTTCCTCTGCCTTGTCCCCGTCGGGGTCCTTCGGCTCGTCGAACAGCGCGGGCGTCACGGACTCCTGGCCTTCAGACTGTGCATTGGGCTCCTGACCATTACCGCCCTTTGCCGCTTCTCCGCCCTGGGGCTCCGTGTTAGTCCCCATATTCGTCTCCGGCGTTTCCGCCATTCCTATCGCTCCTTTCGTATGTCTTTAAGAAATCCTGATACGCCACCTCGCAGGTCGCCACACCAAACGGGTTGACCTCCCGCAGTGTGTTGGCGATGTCCATTGCCAGGTCCCGCCGCCCATGCTCATAGGCCATTGAGTTGGTGTCCGATGCCACAAAGCCGCGTATCGTCCTGTTCAGATGAGCGTCATAAAAAATGCCCCCAAGCACCCGCCGTCCGGCCTCGCTTGAGAGCACTTCCTCGTAGTCCGCCAATATCTGTTTTTTCATCAGCTCGTTCACATCGCCTCACCCTCCATTCCTGTGGGCTCTGTCTCGCCGGTCATTCCGCCCAGCATGCCAGCCAGACGAGCCAGCTTACGCGAACCCGTCAGGGTTAGCGGCGTTGGCTCGGTCGGCTGTGTCTGGGGAAGACAATTGATTGTCTTCCAGCAGACCCGCCATTGCCTCCAGGCCGTTGCCGCCGCCGGGCATGGGTGTCTCCGCCATCGTCTGCGCTGCCCCGGCCACCTTCGGAGCTGCCTCCGCCGCGGCCTGGGCCTCATCCATGAGCTGCTGTTGCTGCTGCTGCGCGGCCTCCCGCTCCTCGCGTTCCTGCCGCTTCTGCTCCACGGCGTCGTCCCCCAGCACGATCCCCGCCGGGAGGGCGTACATATCCGCCAGTTGGTCGATGACCTCGTCGCAGTCCAGCTTGTCCAGCACAGCGGGAGACTGTCCCGTCTCCGCCTGCATCTTCGCCAGCTCCGCCACCGTCTGCGTCACCAGTTGGATGCCCGCCTGGGCAGCCTGCTTCTGCACGCTCGCCAGCACGGACACGTATTCCACCTTGAAGTCCTCTCCCGCGATCTCCTCCGGCGGTGGGGGGAACTTCCCTGCCCGCTCCATGATGCCAAAGATGCGCTCGATCATGGGGTCCAGCAGCTCGCTCATCTGGCGCTCGATCAGCGGCCCCAGCATATACATCTTCTCTGCCTCGCGGGCCTCGATCTCCGTGGCCGTCCGACCCTGCCGCGGGTCCGTCGTCCACATCCTGAAGAAGTTCACGTAAAACACCTCTTCAAGATGCTGGGTCAGCTCCAGCCGCTTCGCCGCCGCGCTCTGGTGGTCAAACTGCACGGCGTACAGCGGGGTAATCATCGGCGCGCCCTGGGGCCCCGGCGTGTAGACCGTCATGCCTCCCGGCTCGTCCTTCAGCTCGCCGCGCAGCAGATTCTCAGGGACCAGCAGTGCCGGACGCACGCTCTTTTTGATGGCGCTCCGTTCGTTGGCCTCAAGCTCCTGAATGGTCTTCGCGTCGTCCAGCCCCACGTCTCCCGGCTGTTCCCGGCCCCAAACGTCGTCTCCAACGACGCGCCACCGGGGGACCATCACCGGCATCTCGTGATAGCCCTTCTGCCGGAGGAACTGCGGCTCGGAAAATCCCGTCAGCCACCACAACGATTGATA
>JAIKZX010000215.1 GCA_024681935.1 Fretibacterium sp. | reverse complement strand
GCTTGTTCAGGGAAATGACCCCGGAAACAAAATCCTGAGCGAAAGAGAAGTATTTCCACGACGCGGCCGCCGCGGCCCTCGATGCCGCCGACCGGGCCTGCGAGGCGCGGCCGCAGGGCTTCGCGCTGGTGGTGAAGAGCCAGCTTTTCATGTTCCTGCACGCGCTGTACTGCAACCGGCACACCGGCCCCGTGCGGCCGTTGGTGGAGGAGGCCGAATGGCTCAAGGGCGTGATCAAATATGTGAAATCCCACTACGCCGAGCACATCACGGTGGCGGACGCGGCAGCGGTGTCGGGCTACAGCCCCAGTCACTTCATGCGCATCTTCCGCCGGGAGGCGGGGCAGACCTTCGTGGACTTCCTCACCGACTACCGGCTCTCGGCGGCGGTGTACTATCTGAAGGAGACCCAGGACGAGATCGGCGTGGTGGCGGAGAATTGCGGCTTTGCCAACCTGTCCTATTTCATACGCTGCTTCAATCGGAAGTACGGCGCGTCCCCCGGACGGTACCGCAAGCTGAGTCGGCTGGGGGAGAATGAAGCCATTGCGGCGGGGGAGGAATGAAAATGGCGGAACTGAAGCTGCCCTTCATCGGGCATGGCGGCGACTACAATCCGGATCAGTGGCGAGACCGGCCGGACATTCTGGCAGAGGACATCCGGCTGATGAAGCTGGCCAGGTGCAATCTGATGAGCGTGGGCATATTTGCCTGGGCCGCGCTGGAGCCGGAGGAGGGAAGGTACGACTTCGACTGGCTCCGGGACGTGCTGGACAGGCTGCATGAAAACGGCATCTCCGTATTCCTGGCGACGCCCAGCGGCGCGCGTCCGGCGTGGATGAGCCGCAGGTACCCGGAGGTGCTCTGGGTGCGGGAGGACGGCCTGCGCAACTTCCACGGAGGGCGGCACAACCACTGCTTCACCTCCCCGGTGTATCGGGATTTCGTGGGCAGAATGAACCGGGCGCTGGCGGAGCGGTTCGGGAATCATCCCGCCGTGGTGGGCTGGCACATCTCCAACGAGCTGAGCGGCGCGTGCCACTGCGAACTGTGCCAGCGGGCCTTCCGGGACTGGCTCAGGGCCCGCTACGGCACGCTGGAGAAGCTGAACCAGGCCTGGTGGACGGGCTTCTGGAGCAAGACCTATGACAGCTGGGAGGAGCTGCGCAGCCCCTCCCGCGTGGGGGAGACGGCCGTGCACGGGCTGAACCTGGCCTGGCGGCGGTTCGTCACCCACCAGACGGAGGACTTCCTCCGGGCGGAGGCCGCGCCGCTGCGGGAACTGACGCCCATCTGCCCATCACCACCAACCTGATGGAGTCCTTCGACGGCCTGGACTACGGAAGCCTCGCCGGGGAGCTGGACTTCGCGAGCTACGACAGCTATCCCCGCTGGCGCGCGCCGGACGAGGAGCGTCAGGCCATGCTGGCCGCCTTCAACTACGACTGGATGCGCTCGCTGAAGCAAAGGCCCTTCGCGCTGATGGAGTCCACGCCCTCCCAGGTGAACTGGCAGCCGGTGTGCAAGCTGAAGAAGCCGGGCATGCACCTGCTCTCCAGCCTTCAGGCGGTGGCGCACGGCGCGGACACGGTGCAGTACTTCCAATGGCGCAAGAGCCGGGGCGCGGCGGAGAAGTTCCACGGCGCGGTGGTGGACCACTCGGTCCACGAACACACCCGCACCTTCCGGGACGCGCAGGCGGTCGGGGCGGCGCTGGAGAAGCTGGCTGACCTGCGGGGGACGATGCCCGGGGCGAAGGTGGCGCTGCTCTTCGACACCCAGAACCGCTGGGCGCTGGGGGACTGCCAGGGACCGAGGGACGACCTCGGATACTTCGACACGGCGCTGGAACACTACCGGGCGCTCAAGCGGCAAAACGTGGACGTGGACGTGGTCGACGAGACCCGGGACCTGACCGGCTACCGCCTGGTGGCCGCGCCCATGCTATACATGCTGCGCCTCGGCGCGGCGGAGCGGCTCACCCGGTTCGTGGAGGACGGCGGCACGCTGGTATTCACCTGCTACACCGGGCGGGTGGACGAAGACGATCTGTGCTTCCTGGGCGGCTTCCCCGGCCCCCTTCGGGAGGTGCTGGGCATCTGGGTGGAGGAAACCGACGGGCTGTACGACAGCGAGACGAACGGCATCCGCATGGAGGACGGCGCGGTGTACGCCTGCTCCACGATGTGCGACCTGATCCACCCCGAGACGGCCCGGACGCTGGGGCGGTATACGGCGGACTTCTACGCGGGCGACCCCTGAGTGACCGTGAATCCCTGCGGAGAGGGCAGGGCTTACTACGTCGCCACACGGCCGGACGCGGCCTTCCTGGACGCCTTCTACGGCAGGCTGCTGGACGAGGCGGGCGTCGATCGGCTGCTGAAGGAATCGCAGGCGGGCGTGCTGGCGGCATCCCGGGGGGAGCGGTGTTCGTGATGAACTTCACGGGACGTCCCGCGAAGGTTTCGCTGCCCGAGGGGACGGACGCGCTGACCGGCGAGAACATCGGCGGGGAGACCGAACTGCCCGTCAACGACATCCGGATCGTCCGCACAGTTCCGGAATAACACGGAGTTTTTTGGTAATGTCCATCATGGCCAGATAGAGCATTTTGAGGAGGCTGTCATCTGTTGGAAAGACAGATTTGGCTTTTGTCACCTTACGAAGCTGCCGGTTAAAGCCCTCGATGGTGTTGGTCGTATAGATCAGCCGTCTTACCTCTTGCGGATACTTGAAATAGGTGCTGAGATTTGGCCAGTTTTCTCTCCATGACTGAGAAATCTTAGGATATTTCTTGTCCCAATGCTCAGCGAAGGTGTCCAAAGCAGATAAGGCAGCCTGTTCATCGACTGCGGCATAGACCTCTTTCAGGTCTGCCATAAGGGCTTTCAAATCCTTGTACGAAACATATTTGCTGGAATTGCGGAGTTGGTGAATGATGCAGTTCTGTTTCTCCGTTTTCGGGAATACATAAAACATATGTTTTCCCGACATGCATGCTCTATCTCACGCGAACTGAAGATCAGTCGCATGTAGGCGTAGATCATGACTTTCAGTAGAATCCTCGGCGGATATTCGTTTCTCCCATCTTGAGAGTAGGAGCGCTCGATCTTTCCTATGTCCATCCTTTCCACTACGGCGCTTACCAATCTCACCGGATCATCTGCTGCTATAAATATTTCTGTTTCCATCGGTAGTTTCAGTTGACGCCCCGCCTCATACAGGGTATAATCTACCTGCTTTTTGTTATGATTCACAACC
>JAIKZX010000030.1 GCA_024681935.1 Fretibacterium sp. | reverse complement strand
AGCCGACCCCTATGGCCGTGGCAGCATCCCTTTGTGCCTGTATTTCCCTGGACACATTTTCTTTGAGCCATTTAAGGATACCGATACTTCCAGCTGATACGTCTACCTTTCCGCGGACGGTTTGAAGAAGGGTCCCGTCCGCAAGCCCTGCGGCGACCTGAAGTTTTGTTCCGCCAATTTCAACCCCAATCAGCATTGTATCCCCATCCTTCAGATAATTATTCGTTTCCTTCAACAGGAGAGGCCCTGGACAATCTGCGCAAGCCCCCCTTATTTTATGATGCAGGCTACAATAAAGAAAGTTACAGCTTTACAGAAGAGTTTTTTTCAGGGGACCTTTACGGAGCTCAACACATTCGTCAAGGCCCTTATTATCACTATTATGTCATTGAGCCTGGTAATACGTCACCGTATGTCTGATTTTTGAGACGCACGGATGTTCTCCGTAAATTCGTTTTGGGGTCATGACATCTGTCTAAATTTTGTGGCTCTGTGGCCGCTATCCTGTCTAAGCCCTGTCTGGCCTTGGTTTAAGACAGTGGGACAAACTCACAGCCCTGTTCGAATGAAATCCTGAAGAAATACAGAAAAGATTTGAAAACTGACGAAAGATATACTATAATTTAATACATCGTAATCTGAGTTCCAAATTATCTTAAGGGCGAAAGCCCGAGGTGGAGGGGAAGTATCATGAAGAAAGCGCTTTTCCTTGTTCTGGCCCTTGTGATGGTCTTCACTGTGACCGCCGCCAGCGCCAAAGATGTCGTTGTCGCGTTCTCCCAGATTGGACAGGAGTCCGACTGGCGCACGGCGAACACGGATGACCTGAAGTCCGCCATCGAGAACCATCCGGGGTGGAAACTGGTCTATGATGACGCTCAGCAGAAGCAGGAGAATCAGATCAAGGCCCTGCGGAACTTCATTACCCAGGGCGTGGATTATATCCTGTTCACGGGTGTCGTCACCACGGGCTGGGACGAGGTCCTGAAGGAAGTCAACGAGGCGGAGATCCCGCTGCTGCTCATCGACCGTATGCCTGACTGCAAGGACAAGATCGAGTATGTCGCCGCGTTCGGCGGAGACTTCGTTGAGGAAGGCCGCCGTCAGGTCGCGTGGGCCGGCGAGTACCTTAAGAGCGTTGGTCGTGGTGACGAGGACGTGAACATCGTCATCATGGAGGGTACCACCGGTGCCGGCGCTCAGGTGGACCGCACCAAGGGCAACCTTGAGGCTTTGAAGAAATACCCGCACCTGAAGCTCGTGGGCCAGCAGTCTGGTAACTTCACCCGCGCTGAGGGCCAGGCGGTCATGGAGAGCTGGCTGAAGTCCCTGGACAAGATCGATGTCCTCATCGCTCAGAACGATGACATGGCCCTGGGCGCCATCGACGCCATCAAGGCCGCCGGCAAGGTCCCCGGCAAGGATATCATCATCGTGGGCTGCGACTCCGTCAAGGCTGCTTTCGACGCCATCGTCGCGGGTGAGATGAACTGCACGGTTGAGTGCACGCCGCTGTACTCCCGCTTCGTCGTCCCGACCATCGAGAAGTTGGAGCAGGGTGAGAAGTTCAGCAAGGAGATCGTTCACCCCGAGGAGGGCGTGTACGACACCAACGGCGGCATCGACCTTGGCACTGTGAAGTCCACCAAGGCTGCTGACGTCATCAGCACTCGTCAGTACTAATCAAAGTACGGGCTTACCTGATGTAACTGAAATGCTGCGGGGCGCAGGGGCGCTATGCTTCCTCGCCCCGTATTTTATGTATACGATTTCCTGTTTCGATTTCGATGGCTTATGACCTTTCGAGAGTGTAAAATTGTACAGTAAGCTGTGCAGAGCAGATTTTTAATTGAAGAACTTTAGTATATGAAATATGACAGACTCAGTGAGAACATGGAAAAATTCAAAAGTTTTGTGTAAAGTATAAATATCGCTTTGTAAAGGAGGACCCCTTTTGGCTGAGCTGCTTGAGATGCGGGGAATAACCATCCAGTTCCCCGGGGTAAAGGCGTTGGATGGGGTAGACTTCACGCTGAAGGCAGGCGAGATTCACTCACTGCTGGGGGAGAACGGAGCGGGCAAGTCCACGCTCATCAAGTGCCTCACCGGCGTGAACCGCATGGACGCGGGGAGCATCCGTCTGGAAGGGGAGGAGATACGCCCGGCAAGTCCCCAGCAGGCCATCGCTCAGGGTATATCCACTGTGTTCCAGGAGGTCAACCTCTGCCCGAACCTGACGGTGGCGGAGAACATCTTCGTCGGCCGCCAGCCCATGAGACATGGTCAGATTGACTGGCGGACCATCAACCGCCGCGCGGCTGAACTCATGGCCCGGTTCCACCTGGACATCGATGTCACTCGACCGCTGTCGTTTTACTCCACAGCCATTCAGCAGATGACCTCTATTGCCCGGGCCGTGGATATTCAGGCAAAGATCCTGATTCTGGACGAACCCACCTCGTCTCTGGACGAAAACGAGGTCCAGCTCCTGTTCAACGTCATGCGCGAGCTGAAGGAGCAGGGCCTGGGCATCATCTTCATTACGCACTTCCTGGATCAGATTTATGCCATCTCTGACCGCATGACCATCCTCCGCAACGGCCGCCTGGTGGGGACCTGGGGTATTTCCGACCTGAGCAAGGTAGAACTTGTCACGAAGATGGTGGGCAAAGACATGGAGGTCATTTTCAACCTGAAGCGTGCCTGCGTACCGGGGGACGCCCCCTATATGTTGAAGGCGGAGCACATCGGGGACTCCGAGCACATTCGCGATATTTCCGTCACACTGAAGAAGGGCGAGCTGATAGGATTCGCCGGTTTGCTGGGAAGCGGCCGCACGGAGACAGCGGAGATGCTCTTCGGCGCGAGCCGCGCCACGAAGGGCAACATAACCCTTGACGAGGAGTCTGTGGAACTGCGACAGCCCTTCGACGCCATCAGGGCGCAGATTGCCTTCTGTCCGGAGGACCGAAAGCGCGACGGCATTATCGGTGACCTCTCCATCCGGGAGAACATCATGCTGGCCGTACAGTCCCGCAGGGGCTTTATGCACCCCATGAGCCGTCAGGAGCAGACAGAACTGGCAAACAAATTCATCAAGGTGCTTGGTATCGCCACACCAGACTGTGAGAAGAAGGCTGGGGAACTTTCCGGCGGCAACCAGCAGAAGGTTATCCTGGCCCGCTGGATGGCGACTCAGCCGAAGGTCCTTATCCTCGATGAGCCCACACGCGGCATAGACATCGGCGCCAAGGCTGAGATTCAGCGGCTCATGCTGGAAATGTGCGGCAACGGGGTGTCCGTCATCTTTATCAGCTCAGAGCTTGACGAGATCATCCGCTGTTCCAATCGTGTCGTTGTCATGCGTGACCGCGAGAAGGTGGCGGAGATTGACGGCGAGGGCTGCACACAGCAGGATATTTTGAAGATTATCGCGGAGGGGGCACAGCCTCTTTCCCAGGGAGGGGCAGCATGAAGAAAACACTTGATCTTTCCAGACTTATGCAGTCCAAGGTGACGTGGGCTGTCATTGCAGAGCTTTTGATTTTGCTGGTGTGTTTTGCCATCCGGCCGGACTTCTTCAGCATCAGCTACCAGCCCTCGACGGGGATGCTGTACGGCAGCCTTATTGACATCGTGAACCGTTCGGCGGAGATAACCATCATCGCCATGGGAATGACGCTGGTGATTGCCCTTGGCGGGACGGACCTTTCCGTTGGCGCGCTGGTGGCCGTGGCGGGGGCTATCGCTCTGAAGTTCCTGCGCTGGGACGTGCTGCAGTACAACACACCGGGCGACTACACGGTCTGCTCCTACTTCCTCGTGCTGGCCGTCCCGCTGGTGGTGTGCGCCCTGATGGGACTGTTCAATGGCTTCCTCGTGGCAAAGGGCGGCATCCAGCCCATCATCGCCACTCTGATTCTGATGGTGTGCGGCCGCGGCGTGGCCCAGATTCTGACGGACGGCAAGCAGTTCACCACGGGCTACACGCCCTTCCGCGCCATCGGGCAGGGGAGTTTCCTGTACCTGCCCATGCCCATCATCATCACAGTGGTGGTTGTGGTGGCCGTGGCGCTCTTCACGCGCAAGACGGCCTTTGGCGCTTTCGTGGAGTCCGTGGGGGTGAACCCCAGCGCCAGCCGCCTCTCCGGCATCAAGGCGGCTACGGTCATCCTCATCGTTTTCGCGCTGACGGGGCTGCTTTCCGGCATCGCGGGGCTGATTTACTCCAGCCGCATCATGTCGAACGATTCCAACAACGCCGGGCTGAACTTTGAGATGGACGCGATTTTGGCTGTGGTCATCGGGGGCACGAACATGGCGGGTGGCAAGTTCAGCCTCGCGGGGACGATTGTTGGGTCCCTCATCATCCGCACCATCGTCACGTTCGTCTACTACTTCGGCATCGTCTCCGAGGCGACGATGGCGTTCAAGGCGCTGATCATCGCCGTGGTGATTGTGCTTCAGTCCGAACCCGTCCGGGAGTACTTTGCCAAGCGCGCCCGCATACGGGCTGCCCGTCTGAACGGAGGTGCGGCAGCATGATAAACGTGAAAAACCGTCAGACGCTCTGGAGCCGCCTCACTAATCCGAAGTACATCATGGTCTATGCCACCATCGGGATATTCCTGATTATCTATGCCTTTGGGGCAGTGGTTTACGGCGACAAAGGCTTCACGACGCTGCGGACCTTCGTCAACCTCTTCATCGATAACGCTTATTTCGGCATCTCCGCTGTGGGGATGACGATGGTGCTCATCACCGGTGGCATTGACCTGTCCGTGGGGGCGGTGGCGTCCTTGACGGGGATGTTCATCGCCTACGGGACCTCCGTGCTGGGGCTGCACCCGCTGACCTGCATCGCCGCAGCGCTGGTGATGGGTGTGGGGCTGGGGCTGCTGATGGGCTGCGTCATCCATTACCTGAACGTTCCGCCTTTCATCACCACGCTGACGGGGATGTTCCTCGCCCGGGGCGTCTGTTCACTCATCAGCCGCGAGTCTATCGATATCCATCACCCCATGATTGACGCACTGGCCGGGTGGAAACTCTACCTGATGCACTTCGTTGATGGCAAGTGGGTGAAGGTGAAGCCCATCGCTTTCATCAACTTCAACGTCCTTCTGTTCCTTGTGATGATTGTCATTGGGATGTTCATCCTCCAGAAAACGCGCTTTGGCCGCAACATTTACGCCATCGGGGGCAACGAGCAGTCTGCGAAGCTCATGGGTCTGCCGGTGGGCTACACAAAGGTCATGGTCTACGGGTTCAACGGGCTTTGCTCCGTGCTGGCGGGCATCTCCTATGTGTTGTACGTCAAGAGCGGCTGGAACCTCTCTCTTCAGGGAGGCGAACTGGAGGTCATCACCTGTGCGGTCATCGGCGGCACGCTGCTGACCGGCGGTGTGGGCTACATGATTGGGACGCTGTTCGGCGTACTGCTGAAGTCCATCATCCCTGCTCTCATCACGTTCAACGGCAACCTGCTCTCCTGGTGGGGCAAGATCGCCACGGGAGGTCTGCTGCTGCTGTTCATCTGCATCCAGCGTTTTGTTGTGACCTCGGCGAAGAAAGCCAAGTGAAGGTAGTACCCCGATGAATAAAGCCCCCGGCATCGCATCCGGGGGCTTATTTATTTGTGTTAAATATGTTGCCTGAGTGGCTGAGGAAAAAAGACCGGGATGTGAAGAGCCCTTAGTCTGGTGAAACATCTTTTGCCGTGATGTGTTTGTTCAGCCCATTGTGGATAAGCTCCTGTTGCCTCCAAAGATGAGGCTGTAATGGCAGGGGAGGCCGGCGCCGCAATACAAAAAAGGCGGGGGTAAGCTCTGTCTCTCGCTTCCCTCCCGCCCGGCATTTCCGGCCAGTAATACAGTTTATTTCGCTGTGGGGAAATCTCCCGAGAAGACTTCCACCGCGGGGCCTGTCATGAAACAGCATCCGCTCTTGGCATCAAACTGAATACGAAGGTCGCCGCCAGTCAGATGGACCCTGACATCCTTAGCCAGTTTCCTGGCCATGATGCCGGCGAAGACGGCTGCTGTCGCACCTGTCCCGCAAGCCAGAGTCTCACCTGAACCCCTCTCCCAGACGCGAAACTGTACCTCGTTGGGGGAGATAATCTCGACAAATTCTGAGTTTACTCTATCCGGGAACCGTGGATGAGTTTCAAAATCCTGTCCCAGCGCTTTCAAATCCAGTTCCGTGACGTGCGCGACGCCCAGAGCGGGGTTATCTCCCAGGAAATACACGGCGTGGGGGTTTCCAACGTCGACGCCAATGAAGGAGAGCTTCATCCCCCGAACAACGATGGGCTCGGGAAGATCACCTGTCAGCATTGGCTTCCCCATATCCACCATCGCATCCAGGACCTTGCCGTTCTCCACATGCAGCTTAATCCGCCTTGGCCCTGAGCGGGTATTGATGATGGCATCCCGGCGCGAAGCGGGAATAATGCCATGGTCATAAATGTACTTCGCCACACACCGAATGCCGTTACCGCACATCCAGCCCTCCGAGCCGTCCTGGTTGAACATTCGCATTGCGGCGTCCGCCCCACCCTTCGTAGGTTCAATAAGAATGAGTCCGTCGCCCCCAACACCGTAGTGACGGTCCGAAATAATCTTAGCCAGCTCCGAGGGGTTTGTCACCGTTTCGAAGAAGCAGTCGACATAGATGTAATCGTTGCCGCATCCTTGCATCTTTGTAAATTTCATCTAAGTACCTCCTACATAAGAGATTCTGTCTCAGCGTAAATCACACGGACCGCATTCTCGTAGTCTGCCTCATTGACGCCTACGATGATATTCAGCTCGCTTGGCCCCTGGTCGATCATACGGATGTTGATTTCTGCTTCCGCAAGGGCCTTGAATATCCTCATGGCTGTCCCCCTGGATGATGCCATGCCCTGGCCCACCACTGCAATCATCGCCAGCCCGCCATGAATGGAGACGGCGTCCGGGGTAAGTTCCTCCTGGATGTTTTGAAGAATCTCATCTCTGGAAGAGTTGAAAAGATCCCGGCTGACCACGACGGACAACATATCGATTCCGGTGGGGCAGTGCTCAAAGGGAACACCGTGCTCCGCGAAGATTTGCAGAAGTCTCGCGCCAAAGCCTACCTCTGCGTTCATCATGGATTTCTCCACGACAATAGCGCTGAATCCTTTTCGCCCGGCGATGCCTGTCACAACGCGCCCTTCCGTTCCATCTGTGGAGGCGATGAGCGTCCCGGGATCCTCAGGGCAGTTGGTGTTCCGTATATTTATCGGGATACCAACTGTTCTTACAGGGAAAATCGCGTCCTCATGGAGTACGGATGCCCCCATGTAGGAGAGCTCCCTGAGTTCTGTGTAAGTTATCCGCCTGATTACTTTGGGATTATTAACAATCCTTGGGTCGGCGGACAACATTCCGGAGACGTCCGTCCAGTTCTCGTAGATGTGTGCGTTCACAGCGCGTGCAACAATGGAACCCGTGATGTCCGAGCCTCCGCGGGAAAAGGTACGTATCACTCCAATCGGCATGACGCCGTAAAACCCAGGTATGACAGCATGGGGCAGGGCGGCAAGCTTTTCACCCATCACGCGAAACGTTCTGTCTTCGTCTAGTTTCCCGTTGTCCGTAAAAAATATGGTTTCCTCCGGGGGAACGAAGTCAAAGCCCAGATAGGCTGCTATTATCCTGGCGTTCAGGTACTCCCCCCGGCTGGCGACATAGTCCTGGTCCGGCGACATGGTAAGACGTCGTCGAATGCTGTCGAACTCCGCCTCAAGATCGAGAGAGACCTGAAGTCCCCGTGCAATCTCTGAGAACCGCGCGTGTATTTCCGAAAGGGGTCCCGAGAAATCGTCTCCACGGGCCGCAATGGAATAACATTGATACAATAAATCCGTTACTTTGACGTCTGTGCTGTCCCTTTTGCCCGGTGCGGAGACCACGACATACCGTCGCTCGGGATTAGATTGAACAATGGCGGCGGCTTTCCTTATCTGAGCAACATCTGCCAGAGATGTGCCTCCAAATTTAACGACGATCGAATTCATTATTCAGATTCCCCCTTTCTGTGAAAGGTTTTAATCAATGAGTTATTATACCCTTTTATACGCCTTTTCCCAAAAACTATTCGCCAGAGCTATGGGGCTGTTCATGGATACCCCAAAAAGATTATAATTCTACAGTGAATTTGAGAAGATGGGGACCTCCGTAGGAAAAAGGAGATGCGAACATGGGGGATGAGAAAGTGCTGTTGGGCAAGCTGCCGCCGGATCAACTCAGCAGGAGCGTTCTGCGCTGGACTGGTGCTGCACGGGAGGACCTGCTGGTGGGAGGCGGGGTGGGGGAAGATGCGGCCATGATTCGTTGGGCAGAGGATAATCCCTACCTCGTTGCGGCCTCGGACCCCATCACTGGGGCTTCCGCCGGGGCAGGGCGTCTTCTGGTTCATGTCAACGCCAACGACGTCGCCTGTAAGGGAGCGGACCCCTCCTGGTTCATCGTCACCTTCATCATTCCGGCGAAGGAGGGTGTTCCCCTCATTGAAGGACTAATGCGGGAGATCCATGAAGCTTGTTCCGATCTGGGGATTGCCGTCGTGGGCGGACATACGGAGCTGACGGACCGCTACGATAAACCCGTTTTGTCCGGGACAATGCTGGGTCCGGCCCGCCGTCTGCTGAGTGTGAACCGCATCCGGCAGGGAGATGTCATCATTGTGACGGGGCACGCGGGGCTGGAGGGAATGTCGATCCTGGCTCATGATCGCCCGGACCTGCTGTCCTTCCTTGCTCCCTCGGAGCTGAATGAAGTGCGCTCCTGGAGTCGGGAACTGTCCGTCGTGCCAGCGGCACAGGTGTTAAGGGACTTTGCCTGCTATATGCACGACCCGACGGAGGGAGGCCTGGAGGGGGCACTGCTGGAGGTCCGACGCGCCTGTGGTCTGGGAGTTATGCCTGGTCCTGAGGAAGTCCCCGTTTCTCAACTGACCAGGCGCGCGGCGGAGGTGCTGGGCTTTGACCCGCTTCACCTCATCTCTTCGGGGATGCTGCTTGCCGTTGTGCCACAGGAACAGGCTGAGAAGGCACAGCAAGCTCTGGCGAAAAAGAGGATTTCCTCCAGAATTATCGGACATTTCGAAGGCCCCGCCCGTCCTGAGGGACTCGATATGCACGAGGAGTTGTGGGGGATTTTGGCAAGGAAAGCACTATAATAGTATAATAGATATTTGAGTGTTTTATGTGATCTTGTTGAGGAAAGGGCGCTTGGGAATGAGTGAGAGCAAATTGCGATCGGACTACTTTGATAAATCCTGGCAGCGTACGTCGCTGTGCGGGGAGTTTGTGCCGGAGGACGCCGGGAAGGAAGTCCGGGCCAATGGCTGGGCGCGCGCGCGCCGCGATTTGGGTGGAATTATCTTTGTTGAGGTGTGGGACCATACCGGCCCCATCCAGGTGGTCTTCAACCCCGAGGCTGGGGAAATTCATGAACAGGCAGGGAACCTGAGGAACGAATACTGCATTGCGGTGAAGGGCCGGCTCAGGATTCGCCCGGAGGGGACGGAGAACCCCGCCCTGAAGACAGGCAATGTCGAAATTGTGGCGAGTGATCTCCTGGTCCTGTCCCCGGCGAAGCCTCTCCCCTTTGAGATTGGGGACGAGACGGACAAGGTTGACGAGAACATTCGCCTGACTTACCGCTATCTGGACCTGCGGCGGGAGAAGATGCAGCAGAACCTGAGGACCCGGAGCAAAATCAACGCCTACACCCGG
Organism: Fretibacterium sp.; assembly: GCA_024681935.1. Taxonomy (GTDB): domain Bacteria; phylum Synergistota; class Synergistia; order Synergistales; family Aminobacteriaceae; genus JAFUYV01. The sequence continues at coordinate 1,070 of JAIKZX010000030.1, read as the reverse complement.
CGATACCTTGGAGAACATGATTTCGTCGAGCTGGAGACTCCGATGCTGACAAAGGCCACACCGGAGGGCGCCCGGGATTATCTTGTGCCGAGCCGGGTGAATCCCGGGACGTTCTACGCCCTTCCCCAGTCACCGCAGCTCTTCAAGCAGATGCTGATGGTCAGCGGCTTTGACCGCTACTATCAGATTGCGCGCTGCTTCCGCGACGAAGACCTTCGCGCCGACCGCCAGCCGGAGTTTACACAGATTGACCTTGAGATGAGCTACGTCGTCGAGGACGACGTCATGGAACTCATCGAGGGGTACATGAAGGGACTCTTCAGGGAAATTTTGGACGTGGACATCCCGACGCCCTTCCAGCGTATGTCCTATTGGGAAGCGATGGACCGCTTTGGTAGCGACAAGCCCGATCTGCGTGTCTCCCTTGAGCTTTGCGACGTGGCCCCTGTGTTCGCGTCCGCCTCTTTCGAACCCTTCCGCAAGGTGTTGGAGGCAGGCGGCGTCGTGCGGGCTCTGCGGCTGCCCGGTGGGGCAACGCTCTCCCGCAAGGAACTCATGGACCTTGAGTCCCGTGCCAAGAAATTCGGCGCTTCCGGCCTTGCGAACTTTTTGTACAAGGACGGCGAGCTGAAGGGTCCGCTGGTGAAGTTCCTTACGGCGGAGGACCTGTCGAAGCTGCGGGAGCTGGCAAAGCTTGAGGAGGGGGATGCTCTGTTCCTTCTGGCTGATGCCTCCCGTGCCAAAGCCTGTAACATTCTTGGTGTGCTTCGCCTGGATCTTGGCAAGGCTCGCGGCTTCTTCAACGAGGGTAAGGGAGCGGACGCCTGGCGCTTCCTGTGGGTCACACGCTTCCCACTCTTTGAGTGGAGCGACGAGGAGAAACGTTGGGTGGCGATGCACCATCCCTTCACGTCCCCCGTGTTGGAGGAGGGCGACCTGATGGAGCGCGACCCGGGCAAAGCACTTGCCCGAGCCTATGACTGTGTTCTGAACGGCAATGAGGTGGGCGGCGGTTCCATCCGTATTCACGACCCGGAGGTTCAGGCCCGGCTGTTCAAGTGCCTGGGTAT
>JAIKZX010000196.1 GCA_024681935.1 Fretibacterium sp. | reverse complement strand
AGCCCCATGTTCGGCGCAGACGGAACGAAAGAGAGGGATCAGGAAAGGGGGATCGCCCATGAAGCAGGCGGGGGTATCCTTCCTCACAACAGCGAATTTCTCGCCCGCGATGGCCTCCAGCGTGTCGCCCAGGAACTCCGTGTGATCCCTGGAAATGGAGGCTGCGACGGAACACACAACACGGCCCAGCAGGTTCGTCGCATCCAGTCGTCCCCCCAGCCCCGCTTCAACGACAGCCACATCCACCTGCCGTTCCGCCGAGAGGAGGAAGGCCGTGGCGGTCAGCAGCTCGAAATAAGATGGAGGGGCCGAGGTCAGCATCGTGTCCCCCTTCAGGGCTGTCGTCACCCTCTGCAGGGCATCCAGCCATTCCCCGGATTCCAGTGTTTTTCCATCAATCAGAAGACGCTCGGCCAGGCTCTCAAGATGAGGGCTGCTGTAAAAGGCCGTGCGGCAGCCTGACGCACGCAGAACAGAATCAAGGAAGGCACAGGTCGATCCCTTCCCATTCGTTCCCACGACATGGAAGGCAGGCCAGGCATCCTGAGGGTCTCCCAGAAGATGGAGCAAGTGTTCAATCCTGTCCAGCCCAGGATGGACTTCCTTCGATGAGAAGCGGGTCAGAAGCTTCTCAAAAGTTTCAAAGCCATGGGTTTCGGACGGCATATCTGCTTTACACAAGGCTCCGGGGACACCGGAGCCTCTGGAGCAATAACAGGGGAATCATCATCGGGAGGGAGGCGGCACAACGTAGCTTCCGGGGAACCCTGCCTTCTTCAGTCGGGAAGCCATGGCCTCCGCCGACTGTTTTGTGTCCCCCGCCTGGACCCAGACCTTATGATATCGGGTCCCTGAGTAGACCGTAGCCTTGTAGCCCGATTTAGCAAGTTTTTTGATGATTTCCTTTGCCCCCGATTTGGAGCCGTAGGCTCCCACCTGCACGCGCCACTGTGGCCTCTGCGTTTTGCTGGCAGGTTTTGTTTTCAATTCTGGCTTTGATGCAGGAGTAATTTTCGGCGGCGTCTCTGTGATTGGAGTGGCAGTGATTTCCAGCGGAATCGGCTTTGTTTTCTGCGATGACGGCATGGGGAGCGTTGCATCGGCAGAATCGCCCTCTGCCTGTCCGGAAGGCAAAACAGGAGATTTCTCCTCCCCCTTAGCTTCTGCGGTGGGGGCAATGACTGGGGGAATCTGCATCGTTGGGCGCTCCGGCTCAGCCTCGGGAACGGCGCTTAAGGAAGTGCGAAGTCCGTTTATGAAGAAAAGCTTACCTGCAATTACAAGAAGACCGATTGCCACAATTCCGACAAACGGCAGAATAATATCTCCAAACGAGGGGATAAAGCCCTTCTTCCTTATTTCGCGGCGCCTTGACCGCACACTTCGTCTCAGGGACAAATACCCGCTCCCGAAACCCGAAGCCGCCGTTACTCCTTACGAGTCCGTCTGAAGATGGCCGGCTGGTCGTAAGCCATCCTCTGGACCCCACGGAAAGGATCCCGCTCGTCCTCGTTGGGAGCCTGTAGACGTGTCTCCTCAAAACCGGCTCCGCTGCGTGGCTGGGAAACACCCGGGAAGATAGACCGGCGTGCCTTATCATTCGTTAACAAAGGGGCACCATCCTTCCCCGCCTTGCTCGGTACCTTGATGCTGTTCAGGGTCCCATCAGGGAATCCCGTCGCAATCAACGTAACATGGACGGACTCGCCCACCTCTTCGTCGATGACATGCCCCCAAATCACGTTGGCCTCAGGGTCAGCCGTCTCCTTGATGACCTCAGCGGCGCGCGTCATTTCCATGAGCGTTACATCCGGGCCTGTCGTGACGTTCAGAAGAATCCCCTTCGCACCGTCCATCGGAGTGGACATCAGCGGAGATTTAATGGCGGCTTTGGCGGCCAGTTCCGCACGACTCTCGCCCTCGCCGACGCCAATACCCATAATCGCCGACCCCGCGTTTGTCATTACCGTCTTGATATCGGCAAAGTCCAGGTTGATGAAGCCCGGTTTGGTGATGAGGTCTGTCACGCCCTGAACAGCCTGACGCAGCACTTCATCCACCATCTTGTAGGCATCAACAATACGCAGCTTATCGTCAGCAAGTCCCAGCAGCCTGTCGTTCTCAACGACCAGCAGGGCATCCACATTCTTGCGGAGGTGCTCAATGCCTCCCTGAGCAGTTTTCATGCGTTTGGGCATCTCAAATCCAAAGGGAAGGGTCACGACGCCGACGACGAGAATCCCCATCTCCTTGGCCGCCTCCGCGATAATCGGTGCTGCACCCGTGCCCGTGCCGCCGCCCATTCCTGCCGTCACGAAGAGCATATCCGCACCTGTAATGTACTCCTTAATGCGGTCCATCGATTCCTTTGCCGCGTCCGAACCCACCTGAGGATTGGCCCCCGCGCCGAGCCCGCGCGTCAGCTTCTCTCCAAGAATAATCTTGTTCGAGGCCTTGTTCAGATTCAGGGCCTTTGCATCCGTATTAGCGGCAACAAAGTCCACGCCCTGCACCCCGGACTCGATAATGTGGTTCAGAGCGTTGCCCCCTCCGCCTCCGACGCCGAAAACGATGATACTCTCGCGTTGCTGCGCCAGTCCGTCGTTCATCTGAAATAGCTGTTCCTGCTCCATCTACTACAATCCTCCCTGCTTCCGTTCGTTTCGCCCATTGCGTCAATTAGAAGACGAACAGGCGACGCGCGCCACAGAAAAAATACAGAAATCTATCAAAACAGGTCCTTAAAATTTTTCGCCATCTTCGTCAGGAAACCCCTTAGATTCTCCCGTGACATCGCCATAGTTTGAAGTTCCTCCGGCTCGTCTGAGCCACCGCCGTAGGCAACAGGCTGAACGTCCGGCAGGTTGGGCTCGATAAAGAGGTAGGGATCCCGTCTGCGACAACTTATGTAGCGCAGAATACCCGCCGAGCTGGCGTAAGAGGCATCCTCACGCCCCGGGGGCATGGCATAGAGGGGCTTTGCCGGACGGACCTGCATTTGCAGAATCTCTTCAAGCATCTCAACAATGCCCGGCGTTCTGGAGACTCCTCCCGACAGAATCACCCCGCCAGGGAAAAGCTGGGGGCTGCACTCCGCCAGGGCCACTTTTACATAATCCGTGAAGAGTTCCTCAACCCTGGCGCCAATTACCTGAATGGCCAGATCAATGTTAATCCCGTCACGCAGCAGCACGTCGTCGTCATCGACGAATATCCGCTGTTTTATTTTTTCCGCGTCCCGAAGGGACACTCGCAGCACGCTGGCCAGATCGCTTGTAATATGATACCCCCCAATGGGAATACTGATAACACGGAATGGCCGTCCTCCCTGATAGAGGACCAGCCCCGTGGACCCGCCTCCAATGGAAATCGATATACAGCCTGCCCGCGTCTCCTCCTCCGTCACGGCCCCCATGGACGCTGCCAGAGGCTTCAGCACAAGTCCCTCCACCTGCACCCCGGCCTCTTGAACGCAGGTAATGACATTTTTGACGTAGGTCAGCGGAACGGACACGGTTTGCAACATAATCTCCAGGCGCGTTCCCGTCATGTTCAACGGCTCGTCGACCACCCGGTCATCCAGCGCATAGCGTACAGGAATCGTATGGACAGGCAACATCGTCCCGGAAATCTCCAGACGGCTCTGAGCGGCTTCAATCACACGCTCAAGATCTGAGATCTCCACCCGTTTGGGGTCCCGGCCGCCCAGCGCAACCATGCCTTCGGTCATGACACTCTTCACATCCAGAGCGTTGAACGCCACAATGGCAGAGTCAATCTGCCGGTCCGTGATGTTCTCTGCCTCCTGAAAGGCCTTGATAATAGACTGTGTCGCCTCGTTGATATTGACGATAACACCCTTTGAGAGACCATGGGAAGGGGAGCAGCCCATGCCGATCACATGCACGGCGTCCAGGTAGCGCGGATCCTTTTCCGCCACAATGACCGAAATCTTCGTGGTGCCCACACTAAGTCCGACTAAGGTCTCCGACTCCCTATGCTGCAATTATTTCAAACTCCCTTCTTTTGGCACGCTGGGCAGACTCCGCAACAGAACCTTACCCTCGTATGTAGCGTCAATCAGATGGTCCCCACCCTCCTGCGAGAGCCTATTCAGGATATCCTCGATTGCGACGCCCAAATCTTGCCCGGCGTACTTCGCACGCTGAATCAACACCTCAAAATGCTGCCCTCCGCGTTCGAGTTTCAGATGAAACAGGTCCGCCCCTGCCCTGCGATCCCACGTAATCTCACGCACTGTTTCAAACCACCCATATTCCTTGTATTCATCAAGGAATCCAGTGATGACCTCCACCGGGACGAAGGACTGAGAGCTAAAAACTCCCGATGGCTGGTACTGCCTTTCTCTCTCCAGAGGGGCCAGACGCCAGACCGGGCCTTTAAGGGATTCCAGAGAAGGGGATCCGGCCGTCCCTGCAACGTCCCACATGCGCCCCTCCTTTGAAACACACCACAACCGTCCGCCCCACTCCAAACGAATCCACGGTGTCAGCCAGCGCATCACGGTTTTAAACCGCCCCAGGCTAACCATTTGAGTGCTCACGGTCACGGGGACATCCTGCTCCAGGAAACTCCCCAACCCCTTCGCGTCACGGAGCATCCAGGGCCAGAACCGAAGGCACCTCACCGGAAAAACATCCCACAGCCGCTTCTCCAGTACGGGACTGTCCGCTTCAATGCTGTAACCGCTCAGGGCCATCCAAACACTATATTCCCAGAGGCGCCACACACCTCCAAGGAGGAAAACAAGAAAGAAGATTCTCAGCTTGCGCAAAGCTCAAGTTTCTCCCCCGCAAGCCCACAGGCGGCATTCTGCCCAAAGCCCAGAAACTTCACCTCGGGTTTAAGACAAACCCCCGTCCGTTCTAAGACTCTTTCCTGACAGGCCCTCATCAACTCAATAATATCCTTTGCCGCAGCTTTCCCGCGGTTCAGGATAAAATTTGCGTGCCGTTCGGAGACTATGGCATCCCCCACACTCATCCCCTTACACCCGCACTGATCCAGCAGCAGGCCTGCGCTTTGCCCGGCCCCCGCAGGATTCTTAAAGCTGCACCCGGCACTGCGTTCCCCCCTGGGCTGTATTCCGCGCACAGAACGAAAATGCTCAATCTCCGCCCTTATCGCCTCCCGGGGCATGGGATGCAGAACTATTTTACACGAAATAATGAGACGATGCTCCTCATTTGCCAATGGGAAGCTGCGATAGGCACAGGAAAACTCCCCGCGTTTCCATTGTTTCAGGTTTCCATCCGGCTCCACAGTCGTGAGCTCCGCCAGAAGCTCTCCGATGCTTCGCCCTCCTGCCCCCGCGTTGCCTGCAACCGCACCGCCCACCGTCCCTGGAATACCAGCGGCAAACTCAACCCCTCCCAGTCCGCGCTGAGCAGCCTCCTCAACCAGAGAGGAAAGAGGATACCCCGCCTGGACCTCCGCAATCACGGTCCCATCCCCGGCCTCACACCAGGAAATCCCGTTCCACTTTCGGGTCGAGAGAAGCACGCCAGGGACAAATCCGTCCGCGAGAACAGTGTTGCTTCCACCCCCCAGGATGTAGAGGGGAAAACTATCTTTCGCGCGCATCAGGAAGAGGGACTGAAAATCTTTCATACAGGACGGTTCAAGGAAACACTCAACATGCCCCCCCACTCCCAGCGTGGAGAGCGGGGCCAAGGGCACATCCCTTCCTATCCTGCACGTCAGATTTTTCTCCAGCTCGTCAGCCAGCATTCCCTGCTCCTTCTTTGCGTGACATATCCATTTACATTATATACTTATTTGTAAAATCAGGATACCCTAAAGACTTCGAAAGGAACATCTCTCCCACATGAAACACGTTTCCCGCACCCATCGTCAAAACGAGATCCCCGGCGCGGGCCCTGATCCGAAGCCTGTCAGCGGCCTCTTCCATGCCGGAACAGACCGTGCCGTGTCCTCCCGCCTCGTTGATCCTTCGGGCAATATCCTCTGAGGACACTGCGGGCAAAGCCTCCTCCCCCGCGCTGTAGATGGGCAGCAAAAAAACCTCGTCGGCCCGGCTCAGAACGGAGGCAAGCGCCCCGGCAAAGGCAGCGGTTCGGGTGTAACGGTGCGGCTGATACACCAAAAGAAGCCGACGGTCCGGGTAGGCACCCCGCACGGCGGACAACGTCGCCGCCGCCTCCGTAGGATGATGAGCGTAGTCGTCCATCACCAGAATGCCATCCTTTTCCCCCATCACCTGAAGTCGGCGGGCCGCCCCGTGAAAATCCGACAGAATCGCCGCCGCCGTCTCAAAGGGGACGCCCAGGGCATCTGAGGCCGCCAGAGCCGCCAGAGCATTCAGGACGTTATGTTCCCCGGACACGGCAAGTTCCAGCGTACCCAGTTCCTTCCCCTCGTGACACACATGACAGAGGCTCCCCCCACCTGGCTTTGGCGTCAGATCAAAGGCCCCCCACTCCCAGGAGGTCCCCCAGCCATAGCGCAGAACGGGGCCCGTGTCCCCTTGCTCCGCAAGAATCTGAAGCATTTTCCGGGTTCCGTCATCCTCGGCGCACACCACAAGAGGCGCGCCGGGCTTCCGTCCCCTGGCAAACCGGACAAAAGCAGCAACGACCTCATCTTTGGAAGCAAAATGATCAACATGATCCCAATCGACGTTGGTAATCATCGTAAGGGCCGGGTGAAAGAGCTCGAAGGAGCCGTCACTCTCGTCCAGTTCGGATACAAAAAGATTCCGCGGTCCCGTTCCCAGGACAGCATTTGTTCCCATGTCCCGCATCTCTCCCCCGACGTACAGCGTAGGGGACAGCCCCGCCCGAGAGAAAATCAGGCCTGCCATGGAGGAGGTGGTGGTCTTGCCATGCGTTCCGGCGACGCCGACGCCTTCAGCAGCGTTAAAGAGCCAGCTCAGGGCCTCGCCCCGGCGCACCGTGCGGATGCCTTTCTCCCGCGCGGCAGACAGTTCCTCGCAGTTTTGGCGGACAGCGCTGCTGTAGATTAAAAGATCGGGCTTGAACTGGTCAATATGGTTCCGTGCGTGACCGATCCGGCACACGACACCCAGGGCCTCCACCTCTTCAAGGTAATGCCCTCTTTCCAGGTCGCAGCCGCTGACCTCGTACCCAAGTCCGGAGAGCAGTTTTGCCAGGGAACTCATCCCCGCGCCGTTGATCCCCATAAGATGGATTCGTTTCACACCCGACAATTCCGCCATAAGTCCAAGACGCCTTTCTCTGCTGGCTCGCCCGTCTCTGCTCCCAGGTAAAAAAAACCGGACGGCGTTCCGAATCTGTAATATTGTACCAAATAAGTGGTGATTTGCTTACCCCTGCCGCATTAAAACCCCGCTGTTTGGGCTAATTTTAGGGAGGATGACAATCGTGTGGCGTTCTCACAGGCAGTGAAAGTACGCTCCAGCAGCGCTTTTACCTCATCCTCAAGGGATGTGGTGCCACTGTTCTCCCGCCAAACACTTCCGCCCCCCTCCGCGGCAAAACAGAGGGCGTTCTTCACCTGATGTCCCTCTGCAGATTTCTCCCATGGGATGGCCAGCGTTGGGATTCCCCACCGCAACGCCTCCGCCAGGGTGGACCCGCCCGCGCGGCACACCAGCACGTCGCAAAGGGAATAAAAGGGGTTCATATCCCACTGCCGCCCGACGAAGTGGACGTTCTCCCCTCCGCCCGGCATGGCCTCTCCCAACAGGACAAACTCAGCGCCGTCCCGCCCCCTCAGCGCCTTCGCCGCGCCCATCAACTCCTCCGCGAGCGGACGGCTGCCCAGCGATCCGCTGGCGACTCCGACAACGCGGGTGTTCTCCGGGAAAGACAGCTTCAGCCGCCTCAACGCCTCTTCGCGGGGGATACGTTCCGGCTCCCGCACGGGAATCCCCACGGGAGTAAAGGGTCCCCTGAGCCCAGCGCACTCCTTCCAGCCGGTCGTGACGGTAACGCCAAGGCGTGAGGCAAGGCGCGTCACCCGCCCCGCCACGGCGTTCTGCTCATGCACAACCACGGGGATGCCGCGCCGCCGGCAGAGCAGAAGGGGCGCAAAGGATACATACCCTCCAAAGAGGAATACCACCTCCGGGCGGACTTCATTCAAGCAGCGCCGGGTCTCGCCGAAGGCTGAGAAAAGGGACAGCGAGCGGCGCAGCACTCGCATGGGAGAGCGGACGCCAAGGGGCGATCCCTCCAGCGAGAGCCTGTAGGGCTCTACCCCGGCCGAGGCGTAGATCTCCGCCTCCAGAGGCCGGGAACCAGAGAGCCAGGAAACGGCCGCGCCGCGGTTCTGCTCAAGCCACCGCCCAAAGACCACCGCGGGAAAGATGTGACCGCCCGTTCCTCCGGAGACAATCAGGACGTTTGCCATTTTGGTCTCCTTATCCCTGCATATTTTGGTTATGCACCGCACGGTTGATAGCAATGAGAAGCCCGACCTTCATCCACATGAAGACCATTGAGCTTCCCCCCGCGCTGATAAAGGGAAGGGGGACCCCCGTCAGCGGCATGAGTTTCGTAACCCCGCCAATGTTTAAAAACATCGGACAGATCACGGAGGCCGCCAGCCCCAGGGTCAGCAAGGCAAGAAACGGGTCCCGTGCCCGGCAGTAAAGCAGGTATACACGGAACGTCCATATCCCGTAGAGCGACAGGAGAAACAGGGTTCCCACCAGTCCAAACTCCTCGCCAATGGCCGGAAAGATGTAGTCCGTCTCCGCCTCAGGAAGATATTCTTCTTCCTGAAGGCCTCTGCCAATCCCCACCCCCGTGACATTTCCGTTGGCGAAGGCAACAAGCCCCTGAATAATCTGAAACCCCTTGTTCGTCGGGTCTTCCCAGGGGTTCCAGAAGGCCTCAAAGCGCCTCATACGATAAGGGGCAACAGCAATGAGCCCCATCACCGCGACGACGGCAAGTACCCCCCCAATGGCAGGGAACTTCCACCCGCGGCTCTCGGCGTGCATCAGGAAACAGATGGCCACAATCAGGATTGCCCCCCCCAGGTTAGGCTGGAACACAAGCGGTATCACCGACACCAGTACCATCGCAAGCGTGGGCCGGAGAAAGGCCTGGTATCCCTGACGATTGACAGTGGCCAGGCGATCCGACAGGAAGATGGGGAGCGTAAACAGGAGGAACTCAAGGGGCTGAAAACGGGCGCCGAATACGTTCAGCCACCGGCGCGCCCCTCCCACCCGAACTCCCAGCCGGGTCAGCGTACCGCACAGCAAAATCACGGAAATCAGCCAGAGCATTGAGCTGTGACGGCGGAAAAAATCGGGCGAGGAGAGGGCGCAGCAGACCATCAGCGTCAGTCCGACCCCGAAAAACTGAAACTGCCGCAGCGGAGGACCATAGGGGTTCCCCCCCGCCATGCTGTTGCGCAGCGAGAGGGAGGCAATCATCACCAGGCCGCAGAAGCTGAGGACCAGAGGGATAGCCCAAATCAACAGCGTTCCGGGCGGTCTTAAAGATTGCTGACGGTCCCCGGCGGGCAAAGGAGCAGGACTCATCGGAGCGCGCGGACAAGCGAACAGAAGTGGTCGCCCCTCTGTCCGTAGTTGTCGTACATATCCCAGCTCGTGCAGGCCGGAGACAGGAGGACCGTCATTCCCGGACGCGCAATGTCGCGGGCAATTTTAACGGCCTCATCCATGTCCTTCGCCCGTCGGACGGCTGTAAAACCGGCGCGTGCCAGAGCCTTTCCAATAGCGTCCGCCTCCTCGCCCAGCAGGACAGCCGCGTCCGCTTCCCGCAAAACGCCCTCGGCCAGAGGGGCGTAGTCCTCCCCTTTGCCGCGTCCCCCAAGAATGAGCACCTTCCGGCCCTGGATGCAGGTCATTGCTGTGACAGAGGCGGCGACGTTTGTCCCCTTGGAGTCGTCCACATAGAGCACTCCATCCACCATCCCGGCGTTCTCGCACCGGTGCGGCAAGGGCGAAAAACCCTTCAGCAGCTCCACCGGCTTTTTGCTTCCATCCCACGCCTCCAGCAGACGGAGCGCCGTCAGGGACATTGCGACATTCTCCAGGTTATGCGCCCCCAAAAGTGTCGTGTCCGCATAGTCAAACAGCGGGGACTCCTGACCATCCATCGTGAGCACAGCTCTTTCCCTGTCCATAAAAATGTGTCCCGCCATCCTGTGGATGGGGCCGCGCTCCCAGCTCAGGGTGATGATATTCTGGGCATCCCTCACGCCCAGCGCCTCGACGTCCCTGTCCTGGACAATGCCCCAGCCTCCCGGCGCGCGCAGGGAGAGGACCTTCGCCTTGGCCGCAACATAATTTTCATAGCTGCCATGCCAATCGATGTGGTCCGGCGCCAGATTCGTGACGATGGATACGGAGGCTCCCAGCCGGGTGGCCCAGGCAAGCTGGAAGCTGCTCAGCTCCAGCACCACGGCGTCGAGCTTCTTTCCCGTGAAAGACGAGGCCGCCGTGCCCAGATTGCCCCCCACTCCCGCGTTCCAGCCCAGTTTGTCCAGCATGTGACCGATGAGGGACGTGACCGTGCTTTTTCCATTGCTGCCCGTGACGCCCACCACACGGGCGGAAAGCTGCGGGACAGCGAAATCAAGCTCCCCCATCAGGCTGACGCCGCGACGCCTGGCCTCCTGAACCACCTCAGAGCGGGGGGGGATGCCGGAGCTCAGCAGCATGACATCCGCGTCAAAAGCCTTTTCCGTGTGGCCCCCTGCCTCCCAGGCGATGCCATGTTCTTTGAAGAGCCCGCGGGCCTCGCCCGAAAGCTCTTTCCTCTCTGTGACAAAGACCTTCGCGCCAAGGCTGGACGCCAACAGGGCAAGTTCCCTTCCGCTCACTCCAGCGCCAACAACCGTAATCCGCTTTCCGCTCCAGGAGACCGAATCACTCATAAACCTTCACCTCTTGATAAATTAAACCCCAGCCGCGGGTTTGCCCATCGCCAGCAGCAACAGAGTCAACAGCACTGCCCCCACGGCCTGAACAAGCCAGAACCGCGTCGTGACCTCCGTCTCATCCCAGCCCCTGCGTTGAAAATGATGGTGCAGCGGGGCCATGAGAAAGATGCGCCGGTTCAGCTTTCGAATCGTAAAAATTTGAATGGCCGAGGACAGCGTCTCAAGGCCAAAGAGAAACCCGACTGGAAGCAGGGCCAGGATACGGCCGTTCACAAGGCAGAGCGCCGCCAGCGCTCCACCCAGGAAATGGGCCCCCGTGTCCCCCATAAAGGTTTTTGCGGGGCGGATGTTGAAGAACATAAATCCCGCCACCATGAAGAACAGCACAGCAACCGCCGTAACGTTGAAGTCCGCAGCGGGGACCAGGAAAGGGATAACCCCCAGCGAGATGAGCGTGCAGCCTCCCGCCAGGCCATCCAGTCCATCGGTGATATTGACGGCATTCATCATTCCCACGCTGCCCAGGAAGGCCAGGGGGATGGCAAGCCACCCGTGCGACGGCAGCCCCGGCCAGAACCCCAGCCGTCCATCAAAGAACAGGAACCCCGTCCACAGGGCGCAAACGACGAGCTGCGCTCGGAGCTTCCCAAGACTCCGAAAGCCCTCGCTGGAGTGGCTGAAAAACTTAAGTCCGTCGTCCAGCAGGCCGATGGCACCGCCTGCCAGGGGAAGGCTCCAGAGGAGCAGCGAGTCCACGCTCCAATCCATAACCAGAGCCAAAAAGCCCAGCACCAGAAAGACCACGCCTCCCATTGAGGGGGTCGCGGCCTTTATCTCGACATCAATGCCCACCCCGTAGCTCTTCTGGGCCTGGGTGAGGCTCATGCGCCGCTGGACCTGTATCCAGAGGCCCTGCAATACGAGGCTGAGAAAGAAGAATATCCCCCCCAGCCACGCTGCCCTCGTCATAGCGCACCCTCCCCGCACAGCGTCCGAACAACGTTCTGAAGCCCCAGACTGTTGGAACCTTTCGCCAGGAGGCCGCGCCACTCTATCCTCTTCAGGAGTTCCAGGGCTTCCTTCCAATCCCCGGCGAAGAAACGCCCCGGGCGGTCCGTCAGGGACTCGCGCCACAGTCCGCCGATTAGAATCACATTTCCGACAGCCTCCAGCAGGGGCTCCAGCTCGTGGTGATAGCGCGCCGCGTCCGGCCCCAGCTCACGCATCTCGCCGAGGGCAGCCGCCTTTTCCACTCCGCTCATGGGCAGTGCCGCGAAGGTCTCCAGCGAAGCCCTCATGGACAGGGGGTTGGCGTTGTAGGCATCATCCACGACGAAACGTCCCCCCTTCAGCGGCAGAACCCGTCCGCGCCCGGGAAGAGCCTGGAAGTCCCGCAGGGCTTCGGCGCACTCCTCAAGGGACAACCCCAGAAGGTTCCCCAGCGCCGCTGCAAAGGCAAGCGGCCGGGCCATGTGCGTTCCCCAGACTCCGGCGTGGAACTCCACGGGCACGTCTTCTTCCTTCCGGCTCAGACGGAAGGCCAGCGCGGGAAGTCCAGCGCGCATCTCAAAGCGGGTATCCCGTATCTGAAAATCCGCATCTCCCGTGCCCACGGACCAGCCCCGCCGGGCCGTCCCGCGCAGAAGGGGGTTGTTCCCGTTATAGAGAAAACGCCGCAGCCGCCGGGACCCCGTTATCTCCATCTTACCCGCCAGCACGCCTTCAACCGTCCCGAAACCCTCCAGATGGACAGGAGCCACCTCCGTGATCAGAGCGGAATCCGGCGGGAAGAGATCTGTCAGTTCCGCAATCTCTCCCGGCTTATTCGCCCCGAATTCCAGCAAAAGCAGCTCCGCATCCAGGGGCATGGCTAAAATCGTGGCGGTGCAGCCAATACGGGTGTTCAGGCTCCGCTCCGGCGAGTGAAGGCGGAAACGCCCCCTCAGCACGCAGCGCAGGGCCTCACGCGTTGTGGTTTTGCCCACGCTTCCCGTGATGGCAATGACTTCCCGCAGTTCTCCCGTCCCCCGCGCTCTTTCAAGGTAAGCCGACGCCATCTGTGCCAGGTCTTTCTCCGGCTCGTCCAGCTCGACGCAAGGGACCGTCAGTCCGTCAGGACACTTGCCGCACCGGACGACAATCAGCCCCGCCCCGCTTTCCACAGCCTGCTGGATGAAACGGTGTCCGTCCGTCCTCTCCCCTTCCAGAGCCACGAAGGCCCCGCCGGGCTCGACATACCGGTTGTCCGTGGCGACATGGCGGGGAAAGGGCTGGTTTCGCACCTCATCCGGCACGTCCGCCCCAATCAGGCCGAACATCTCTCCCAGTGTCAGGCGCTGTTCCATCATAAGGGCCTCCGGCACCATTCGTCTACGGTCTCCGCATCGTTGTAGGGGTGCTTCACGCGGCCGATCTGCAGATACTTCTCCGGCCCCTTGCCGGAGACCACCATCACATCGTCCGGTCCCAGGAGGCTCAATCCCCGGCGAACAGCCTCACGCCGGTCAAGAATCACCTGATACTCCGCGCCGCCGCGCTCTTCAACGCCCTTCACAATGGCCTGGGCGATGTCCGCCGGATCCTCGTCCCGCGGATTGTCCATCGTGACAATCACCTCGTCCGCCAGCTCCGCCGCGACCCTGCCCAGCTCGGGACGGTTCATGGAGTAGCGTCCCCCGCCGTGCCCGAAAAGGGAGAGGACCCGGCCCTTCGTCAGTCCCCGTACCGTCGTGAGGACCTTCCGGAGCGCCGAGGGCGTGTGGGCAAAGTCGATGAAACAGCAGGCCCCGTTGGGCAGAACATGCCGCTCCAGCCTCCCGGGCACCTGAGGAATGGCTGCCACCCCCTGCCGTATCGTCTCCTCATTTATCCCAGGGCGGCCCCACAGCGCCGTGACCGCGCAGAGGACGTTCCAGACGTTGAACTCGCCGGCAAGAGGGCTCCTGAGGCAGAGGGGGGCGTCCAGCCCCTGCAGTTCCATCGTAAGGGACGTGCCCCCAAGGGCCGTTTGCCACTCTGTCACTCGGGCAAAGGCGTTTTCTTCCCCTTTGAGAGCGAAGCCCCGAAGTCCCTCAGGGAATTCCCCGATAAGCCGCTGCCCGTAAGGATCCCCGGCGTTGGCCGCACCCTTAAACCCCGGCTTGGCGTAGTGGGTGAACAGTAGCCGCTTGGCCTGAAAGTAGGTCTCCATGTCCTTGTGAAAATCCAGATGCTCGGGGTAGAGGTTCGTAAAGATGGGCACGTCGTAGAGCGCCCCCTTCAGACGGCCCAGGAAGAGCCCATGCGAAGAGGTCTCCATGACGCACGCCCCGCAGCCGTTCTTAACCATAGCAGCCAGCTGGCGCTGCACGACGCAGCTCTCGGGCGTGGTACGGTCCGCGTCGCGTTCCGTAATCCCGTCGTTCTCCACGATGGTCCCCAGGAGCCCCGTGCGTATTCCCGCGGCCTGGAGGAGGCTTCGCAGAACGTAGGTGGTCGTGGTCTTGCCGTTTGTGCCCGTAACGCCCACCATCAGCAGCCTCTCCGCAGGGTGTTCGTAAACAGCGGCAGCGGCCTCCCCCATGACCTCCCGCACCGAGGGGACAATGATCATGGGCAGATTGGAGTCCACCGGACGCTCACAGAGCAGAGCGCACGCCCCCCGCTCCTCCGCTCCGCGGATATAATCGTGACCGTCGCTTGTCTCTCCCTTGATACAGCAGAAAAGCGTGCCCGGCACGACCTGGCGGCTGTCAGAGACAGCATCACCAATAACGGGATTCTTATCTCCGTTTCTCTCCTCCGCTTCAGGCACATGGCGGCGCACCACATTACAGACCTCAGAGAATTTCATGCTCATGCGGATTCCCCCATCCAAGATCAGAGAGCTTACGCCCCCATCTTTCCCCCCACCGAAGCGGCCGGAGCATAATCATCCAGTTCATCCATCTCCTCAACGATATCTTTAAAGGGGGGCGCGGCCAGCTCGCCGCCGTAGTAGCGGCCGCCTGACGGCTCCCCAATGACGATGAGCATCATATATTGCGGATCCTCGTAGGGCCAAAAGCCGATAAAGGAGGCGACATAGCGGCTGCGGCTGTACTTTCCCCTCTCCGGGACCTGAGCCGTACCCGTCTTGCCGGCCAGTTTCGTGACCTTCGTCGCGGCTTGCCTGCCGGTGCCCTCCACAACGACAGCCCGCATCGCCTGTCTCAGCCATGCGGCAGTCTCCGGCGTCAGGACCTCACGCATCACCCTGGGCGTCCCCCGGTAAACGATTTCGCCCAGGGAGTTGCTTGCCTCCTTGACAATGTAGGGGCTCATCAGGCGCCCTCCGTTGACGATGGCGGCCTCCGCGGTGATAAGCTGGAGCGGCGTCACAGCCAGACCCTGTCCGATGGCGATGTTCGCCGGGACAACGCCGCGCCACTGCTCCGGGTAGGGGACGATCCCCTTTGCGACGGCGGGCAGTTCGATGTCCGTTTCCTGGCCAAAGCCCCAGGCTTTCAGGCTCTCATAAGTCTTCGACCTCTCCGCCCGGATGCCGATCTGGGCCATCCCCACGTTGGATGACTTCACTAACAGATGAGCCGTGTCGATGTTCCCCATCGCTACGGGGTAGGCCTCCGTGATGGTGCCATCGGCCACCTTCAGACGCGCGGGACAGGAGAAGACCTCATTCGTCCTGACCCATCCCCTCTCCAGGGCAATGCCCATGTAGACAGGCTTGAAGGTCGACCCCGGCTCGTAACCGCGGCTGACGGCATTATTGGTCAGTGCCTCAGGATTGAGTCTGCGGCGGTCCTGAGGGTTATAGGACGGCCAGCTTGCCATCGCCAGGATAGCTCCCGTCCATGGGTCCATGCAGATAGCCGAGGCCCATTTTGCCTTATTTTTTTTCGCGGCATTATAGAGGTGCTTCTCCACAATGTACTGTATTCGGCTGTCGAGCGTAAGCGTGACAACAGGGGTGACATGCGGCCGTCTCGCAGGGGATTCCGCGGATGAGGCAGGCTGTTTGCCTGGATTGCGGACAACAATACGGTATCCCGGCGGGTTGTAGAGCGTTGAGTCCCAGGCCTGCTCAATCCCCGCCAGTCCGCGGTTGTCGATATTGCAGAAGCCCAGCACATGGGCCATGAGCTCCCGATTGGTGTAACGCCGATCCTGCTCCTCAATGCGCCGCAGCGCCCGCATCTTCAGCCCTGAAAAGTGTTCCGCTGCCTCCGGGGGCACCTTTCGCTGCAGCCACAGGAAGCGGGTATTCGCCTCCTGTGCCGCCATCACCCGGGCCAGAACATCCCCGGAGAGGACACGGTGAAGCGCCAGCATATCCTCCTGAGTGAGCAGACTGGGATCCAAAGCAAAACTGGGAACGGGTTCCGAAATGACCATAGCAATACCCCGTGTGTCCTGAATGACCCCACGGGTTGCTTTCACGGGAACGCGGCGCCAATATTGGTGCTGGGCCTGTTGGACGACACGGGGATCCGGGTAGCAGTGTCGCTCCACCAGCACGCCCCCCACTAAAATAAACAGAAGGAAAAACAAAAACCACGGGCTGATGAAATAATAACGCGCCTTCATGGCCTCGGCTCCCCTTTTCTGTCCGCGCCCTGCGGAGACAGGGGTACCCCGACCTGTTGTACTCAGCTCAATGCGCTGCACACAGCATCACTTGCCCCACAGCCAGGCCAGCCTCATGTGCCAGCCTTCTTTTTCTTTCTCCGCCGGGGCGTCCTCTTTCTGAGCCACCTGGACACCCCGCAGATGGACGGCCAGCGTCTCAGTGTCCGCCATTTTCTGCATCCCCAGTCGTTCCTTACAGTAACTGTAAATCTTGATAGGCGCCGCCAGGGCAGATATCTCCTGTTTCAGTGCCGTCTCTTCGTTGGAGAGCTGCTGTATAGAAAGATTGATGGAGTCGAGGTAATACGCTTTGCGCGCTGCATGAAAACGGAGGACCCCCAGCCCCAGAATCACGCACAGAAAGAGTCCAAAGGACAGAATAAGCCCCCAGCCCCGTCTTAAAAACAGTCTTCCAGCCGACCTTCGCATTTCGCTCCCCCCCATCATCTGGTTTTTTAATTAAATCGAAACGCCCGAAGTTTCGCACTTCTGGACTTATAGTTCCGTTCCATTTCCTCTTCCCCCGGCACAATGGGGTGCTTTGTCAGGATTCTGCCCCAGCCCATTTCCTTCTCCCAGCCGCGGAACCGGTGCTTAACAATCCGGTCTTCCAGCGAGTGGTAGGAGACAATCACAGCCAGACAACCCTCCGCCGCGAGAACGGGCAGCTGTTCCAGCATTGCTTCCAGTTCCCCCAGCTCATCGTTGACATATATCCGCAGAGCCTGAAACACGCGCCGCGCCGGGTGCCCTCCCATTTTTCGCTGTACGGGCTCTGGCAGACATCCCCGTATCAGAGCGGTCAGTTCCCCCGTCGTCCTGGGGCTTTTTCCCTTTCGTCTGTATTCCTCAATCCGGGCGGCAATCCGCCTCGAATGGCGCTCCTCACCGTACTCCCAGAATATCCGCGCCAGCTCCTTTACGTCCGTGCGGGCCAGAACTTCCGCTGCCGTTGGGAAATCCCCTCCGGGGTCCATTCTCATATCCAGAGGGCCGTCCCGCTGGAATGAGAACCCCCTTTCTCCCTCCGAAAGCTGCATATTCGATACGCCCAGGTCAAAAACGAAGGCGTCAAATTTCTTAAGCCTGAGGGGGTCTCCACACTCTGACCCGAAGCAGCCCACCGACTCGTCACTGCGAAGTCTTTCGACTCCGCTTGAACCAGTCGCTTGGTCAAACGGCTCTCCTGAACCCTCCGGCCCTTCCCCGGTCAGTGCGCTCCGTAAATTCCCAAAATTCGAATGAACCGCGGAAAAACGGGGACCAAACGCCTCCAGACGAACTTTCGCGCGGCGCAGCGCCTCTGCGTCCCGGTCAATCCCAATGACTTCCGCCTGGGGAAATTTCCTGAGCATTGCCTCTGAATACCCGCCGAGACCCAGTGTCCCGTCGACAATTCCGGGGCGTTTCCGCTCACCGCCAGGGACGTTTCTGCCGCTCAGCCCCTCCTCCAAAAAAGCGAGGACCTCCTTCAGCAGGACCGGCTCATGACCGAAATCTGATTCAGGGGGGAAATGCCCCACCTTCTCCGGGGACATTTCAGATGCCCCCTCCGGCTGAAACTCTTGGAGAAAAGGAATCTCTGTCCCCCCCAATGGGCTTTCAATCAGCCCAGACAGCGGGTTTACTGCTTTTTTTGTCCTTTCCTCCGCCACACTCAGACTCCCCTCTAAATTACGTTGTTTTACTATATCACGAATAGCTCAAACTGAAAATATCTACCGACTGTCAATCCACAAAATCTCTCCTTGTCCTTTAAGATTTTTCAGGCTATAATATTCAAGTTTTATGCCCTGCCTCTTCTGTTTTCCAAACTGAGAGGAGAGGCCATTAGACCATAGGGAGGAGGTGGAAGTCGTGCGGCATTACGAGATGCTGGCTATCCTGAGTCCTGATCTCGAGGATCCGAAGGAGGAGGCCGGAAAGATCGAGGAAGTCGTACGCGGTCTTGGCGGGAACGTCACCAAGACGGATGTGTGGGGGAAAAAGCCCCTGGCTTACCCCATTCAGAAGAAGTCCGAGGGGAATTATGTGCTCTTCAACTTCGATTTGGAGCCCGCTCAGACCTTTGAGCTGCGGCGTGTCCTCGGGCTGCGTCCCAACGTCTATCGTCAGATGACGCTGGTTGTGGACGCGTAGTCCGTTGAACGTCAGGAGGATGGCGTGATGGCCAGAGGATTTAACAAGGTTGTCCTGATGGGGAACCTCACGCGCGACCCGGATGTCCGTTACACGGTGGAGAGGCGGGCGTGGGCCCGTTTTACTGTCGCCGTGGGCTATTCATGGAAGAACAAGAACGGGGAGTTTCAGGACGGAGCGGATTTCGTACCCGTTGTCGCCTGGGGGCCCCTGGGAGAGAATTGCGGCCGCTATTTGAAAAAAGGGCGTCCTGTCCTTGTGGAAGGAAAGATTCAGACACGCAGCTATGACGCGACGGATGGCTCCGGCAAAAAGTACGTCACTGAGGTCATTGCAAGCGATGTGGTCTTTCTCGGCGGACGGAAGGACTCTGAGAGTTCTTCTTATGACGCCCCGGCGACGGGTACCCAGAGAGGCGGAGCCGCCGCGGCATCGTACCCGGACGACGAGGACTTTGGCAAGAGTATCAGCGAGAAGGGCTTTGACAAGGGTTTCAGTGACGATTTCCCCATGGATTTTGCTGAGATGGAGAAGAACGGCGGAAACCCGGAAGCGGATATTCCCTTCTAAAATTCTGATGAAGTTCAGGAAGGGCTGTGCCCCCCTGAGCTTGAATGTGACAGCTCCTGAGAGGAGGATATGCAATGAACGAAAGAGAGAGCAGGCCGTCGGCTGCCGGCGCCCCGCGCGGCAATATGCGCCGGGGGACCCGACGCCGCCCGAAGTTCTGCTATTACTGCGTTGAGAAGCAGGAAAAGGTGGACTATAAGGACGTGGAGAAGCTGAGGAAGTACATCAGCGAGAGGGGCAAGATTATTCCCCGCCGCGTCACCGGAAACTGCGCCAAACACCAGAGGCTTTTGACAGAGGCTATCAAGAGGGCACGCTACATGGCCCTGCTGCCTTACTCGCTGGATTAAGCGCGAGCCTCGGCGGACTGAGATTTGGGAGGGGAGGCCGGATGGCTCTCCCCTCTTTGTTAAGGAGGGGACCCCATGTTTAAGGACGGACGTACCGCGCCCCTGGTTCGCACAATCTTTTTTGCCGTTTTGACGAGCCTCCTCATTGCTCTTGGGATATTCTTCCCCCTGCTGAGCTTCTGGGGACTGCTGATTTGTCCTCTGCCCCTGGCCCTGCTGGGCTGCCGCGAGGGAGCACGGTGGCTGGGAGCCGGGATATTCCTGACGGAAACACTGCTGCTGCTGCTCTCCCCTTCTGTCTCCCTCTACTTTCTGCTGGGCTGCGCGCCCCTGTCCCTGGTGCTTTTCATCCTTGCAGAGAAGCAGGAAAAGCTGCAGTGGACCGGCGGCGAATCCCTGTTCGGGGCCCTGATTGTCTCCATTCTGGCGAAGCTGACGGTCATGGCCTTCTTCTGGGTGCTGACGGGGCGCAATTTTCTCATCCCTGACCTGGCACAGATGGAGCTCCTGTTGGGGGAATTAGGCACACTTCCGCCGGACCAGCTCCTGACGCTTCAGGAGACACTTCGTCAGACGGCCGCACTCCTCCCCTACATGACCCCCTCGCTCATCCTGCTCTGGTCCGGTCTGGAGGTCCTTGTGAACTACCATCTCTGCGAACGGATTCTGAAGCGGCGCGGCGTGGACCGTCGTCCCCCGGCGCTGCCGCCCTTTGCGGAGTGGCGTTTCCCCACCTCCCTCCTGCCCGCGATGGTGCTGTCCATAATTCTGGGCTTCTTTCTGGATGCGGATAAGTGGTTTGAGGCCAAGATGTTCGTGGTAAACCTGAGGCTGGTGCTCAACATCCTCTTCTTCGTCCAGGGGATTTCTCTGGGTTTCTGGTGGATGAAACACAGGAATTTCCGTCCTCTCGCGCGTTTCCTGCTCCTTCTCCTGGCGTTGTTCCCGCTGACGTGGATATGGCTTATCGTCCTGGGAATGGGAGACATGGCCTTTGACATCAGGTCGAGGATAAAGCAGCGGGGACAGTAGCAGGGAGGAGGTCAAAGCCTCCCTCACGGCGGAGACGACCTACTGTGTATAATCGTTTTCAGCAGCCACGCGAGACAGCGAAAGACGCAGAGTAAATATGAAAGGGGAATCTTCTCATGCAGGTTATTTTGAAGGCGGATGTTAAAAAGGTAGGACAGGCAGGGACATTGCTGGACGTGAGCGACGGATATGCGCGAAACTTCCTCTTCCCGCGCGGACTGGCCGAGGAAGCCACGCCAAGCCGGATAGCGGCCTGGAAGCAGGAGCAGGCCCACAAGAAGGCCAAAGACGAGAAGAAGCACCAGGAGGCCGAGCAGGCGCGAAAGAGACTCCAGGGCAAATCGGTCAGTATCGAGGCCAAGGCGGGGGAGAACGGCAAGCTCTTTGGCAGCATCACCACGGCCCAGGTGGCCGACGCACTGGCTGAGCAGTTCCAGCTGACTGTGGACAAGCGCGACATTAAAATGGAGGATGCGGTCAAGCAGCCAGGCAACTTCCCCTTCAGCCTGAAGCTCTATCCCGGTGTGCAGGCCGAGATGACGCTGACCGTCACTGTCAGGAACGCTTAGGACCATGCCGCTTTACGACAGGATTCCGCCCCAGAACCTTGAGGCGGAGCGGGCTGTGCTGGGCGCGTGCCTTCTGGAACACGAGGCTCTGGGAACCGCCATTGAAACGCTTCAGCCGGAGGACTTCTACGACCTGAACCACCGCACGCTCTACGAGACCATGACCGCCATGTTCTCGGACAGCCGTCCCGTGGATCTTGTGACAATCAAGGACGAGCTGGACCGGCGCGGCGTGTTCGACCGGCTGGGGGGACAGCCCTTCCTCGCCGGTCTGGTGGCCGAGGTTCCCACGACGGCCAATGTGGGCTATCACGCGGGGATCGTCAAGGAGCGTTCCATCCGGCGGCGGCTCATTGACGCAGGAAGCAAAATCGCCAGCCTGGCCTACTCCAGCGACATGGAGGGCGTCATGATCCTGGACGAGGCGGAGCGTATCATCTTTGAGGTGGCTCAGGACCGGAACCGCGTGGACTTTCGCCCTGTCAGCGAGATTCTGGGCGGAACATTCCAGAAGATTGAGCTGCGTTACAACCAGAGCGGCTCCGACGTCAGCGGGTTCGAGTCCGGCTTCGCCGATTTGGACAGCCTGACGGCGGGTTTCCAGCCGGGAAGCCTGAACATCGTGGCCGCACGTCCTTCCATGGGAAAGACGGCCTTCGCCCTCAACATCGCTCAGTTTGGCGGAGGAGGCAGCAACGCGGCGGTCCTGATCTTCAGCCTGGAGATGTCGGCGGAGCAGCTTGTGCAGCGTATGCTGGCAGCTCAGGCCGAGGTGGATATCCAGGCCATGAACACGGGGACGATGGGGCGAAGCGATTGGGACGAACTGACCAACGCCGCGGGAATCCTCACGCGGCGGCCCATCTTCATCGACGACAGCTCCATGCTGACGACAATGGACTTCCGCGCCCGGTGCCGCCGTTTCAAGTCCCGTTACCCCAGCCTGGGGCTCATCGTCGTGGACTACCTTCAGCTCATGAGCTTCGGCGGGCGGCAGACGGACAACCGCCAGCAGGAGGTGGCGGAGATTTCGCGGATGCTGAAGGGCGTAGCCAGGGAACTGGAATGCCCGGTCATCGCGCTGTCTCAGCTCTCCCGCGAGTCGGAGAAGCGGCCGACAAAAAAACCCATGCTCTCCGACCTGCGGGACTCCGGCGCCATTGAGCAGGACGCGGACACGGTCATGCTCCTTTACCGCGAGGACTACTACGAGGAGACCCAGTCCGGCCTGGACAGCGAGGCGCAGGTCAACCTTGCGAAGAACCGCAACGGCCCCACAAACACCATTCGGCTCATCTTCCAGCGGAACATCACGCGCTTCCGCAAC
>JAIKZX010000192.1 GCA_024681935.1 Fretibacterium sp. | reverse complement strand
TGAGCTGAACGAGGGGCAGTGCTGGGAGGCGTTTCAATTTATAGCCCATTACCGGCTGAATCATGTCATCGTGATGATTGACTGGAACAAACGCCAGCTGGACGGTTATACCCAAAATGTTATGACGCCCTTTGACCTGTCAGCCAAGATGCGCGCGTTTGGCTTTCAGGTGCGTACGGCAGACGGCGCGGATGAAGTGTCCATATCCGATGCCGTCGATTGGGCAAAGACGGTGAAGGACTCCGCGGTATGTGTTGTCCTGGATACCATAAAAGGGCAGGGCGTCAGGTATTTTGAGGATATGGAGGATAATCACGCCGTAAAATTCAAGGCCTGCGATATTGAAGCGGTGGATCGTGCCCTTGAGACGCTCGAAGCGTTGGATGAGGAAGGTAAGTGAACATGTGGAGGCTTATTGAAAAAACGCCGGAAAAGGCGCGGGAACAGCGCGAGGTGTTCAGGGATACCCTCATTGACCTGATGGATTCGGATGAAAAAATAGTCATGCTGGAGGCCGACCTGGGCGGAGCTTCCGGTTCCCTGAAGATAGGCAGGGCTCACCCGGAACGTTATTTTGAATGCGGCGTGATGGAAGCGAACATGGTTGGAGTGGCATCAGGTATGTCAATGCGCGGCTTTAAGCCTTTTCTCCACACTTTTGCCCCCTTCGCCTCGCGCCGGGTGGCGGATCAGGTGTTCCTTGAGGGGGCCTATGCCGGCAACACGCTGAATATCTACGCGTCCGACCCCGGTGTGTGTGCTGCCACCAACGGCGGCACGCACACGACCTTTGAGGACATCAGCCTTATGCGGGCTATTCCCGAAGTGATGGTTTTTGACCCGGCCGACGGCGTTCAGCTGGAATGGCTGCTCCGCACTCTGGCCGGCATGAGCGGAGTGCATTACATCCGCACCACCCGCAAGGATATTCTGCCGGTATACGCGCCGGGTTCGTCTTTTGAAATTGGCAGGGGAAATATTCTGCGCCGCGGCAGTGAGGTATTGATCATCGCTATGGGGCAGATACTGGAGGACGCGCTGTCTGCCGCTGAGCAGCTGGAAAGCGGGGGCGTTTCGGCCGAGGTGATCGATATGTTCACGGTAAAGCCGCTGGACCGGGCCCTGATTATCTCGGAGGCAGAGGGGAAACGCCTTGTGGTGACGTGCGAAAACCACAGCATATATGGCGGTCTGGGGTCGTGCGTTGCTGAGGTCCTTTCGGAACTGCCGGCTCACGCGCCTCTGTGCCGTGTCGGGGTGGCGGATCGCTTCGGTCAGGTCGGGTCCCTTAATTATTTGAAGAAGGATTACGGACTGGATGCCGGGGCTATCGTGTCCCGTATTCGTGAAAGGCTTCAAAACGGACGTTAAAGTCAGCCGCTCAGCCCTCTCCAAAACCGTTGTGTCGCGCTTGAGCTGACCGGTGACAGGTTGGCAAAAGAAAAAAAGCTGATGTCAAAAAAAACGCCGCCGGATTCTCTCAGTGTGAGAAATCCGGCGGCGCAAATGTTTACCCGCCAGAGGGGCCAGGGGAGAAATCTTTATTTTTCCTCGTAGAGCTCGATAATCGCATCGTCCTTGATGATAAAGGCAATCCGAACCGTGTCGCTGACTGCCTCAGGACCAAAGATTACGCGGTCGGCCTCCCTGATGTAAGGGTCCGCGTTGTCCACCTTGTAGGCAACGTGGGGCTGTTTGGAGAGAATCTCAGGGAAGCGCGTTCCCTCGTCAAACTTCAGATACTCAATCTTGTAATCGTACTCGTTGACATCCTGATTGACCCAGAAGCGCCCCCACTCGTTGTAAACCATGTTGGGCTTCCTGTTGAGCACAGGGATTCCCACGTGCATATACTCAGCTGCCATGACACAGTGCCCCTTCCTTTATTTTCCCTTTGTCTCGTCAAGATAGAAAGCGTAGGCTTCCTTATCGGTGAACCCCTCATGGACCACCTTCCGGACCGCCCTGCACATCTCAATGGGATGTTCGCTCTGGAAGATATTGCGCCCCATATCCACGCCCCGCGCTCCGTCCTGAATCGCGTGATACGCCATGGTCAGCGCCTGATCCTCCGGCAGTTTCTTTCCCCCCGCGATGACAATGGGAACCGGACAGGCCGCCACGACCTTCTCGAAATCCTCACAGTAGTAGGTCTTCACAAAACTGGCTCCCAGTTCGGCGAGAATGCGCGTCGCAAGCAGGAAATACCGGGGTGTTCGCTCCATCTCCTTGCCAACGGCGGTCACGCCAAGGACAGGAATCCCATAGCGATAACCCTGGTCTGCCACGCGGCACAGCGTCTCCAGTGAGTCCCGCTCCCCCGCTCCACCGACGAAGCACTGCACGGCAAGAGCGGAGGCGTTCATGCGGAGCGCGTCCTCAAGATCAAGTCCCAACCCGGACCCCGTGCTCATATCCTCAAAGAGGACGGACGTGTCGTGGGTTGCCCGGACGCAGAGCGGCTTCTGGACGGTGGGGGGAATACAGCTCCGAATAGCGCCCCGCGTCCCCATGAGGACATCAGCGTGGGCGCATAACGG
>JAIKZX010000177.1 GCA_024681935.1 Fretibacterium sp. | reverse complement strand
GGCGACGGCACAAACGCGGGCCGCATGAACGGACTGTCCTCGGCCAGAATTTTGAAGGACGGAACCGTCTCCCTTGGCGGGGAGTACGACGCCATGCTGGCGGAGATTGGATCCAAGGCGGGGAACGCCCAGCTGATGTACACGGCGCAGTCCAGCCTGGCGGATCAGATTGACCAGCAGCGCAAGGCGGTTTCCGGTGTGAACCTGGATGAG
Source organism: Fretibacterium sp. (assembly GCA_024681935.1). Taxonomy (GTDB): domain Bacteria; phylum Synergistota; class Synergistia; order Synergistales; family Aminobacteriaceae; genus JAFUYV01. The sequence goes on along the minus strand of JAIKZX010000177.1, from coordinate 14,583 downwards.
GAGCTGATGGATATCGTGATGCTCAACCGCTCCTTCGGCGCCATGTCCCGCTACATCACCACCATCGACGAGATGCTGAACACCATCATCAACGGTATGGGGCTTGTCGGCCGGTAGGTAAAGGCATTAGCTGAAACATTTTTTCCCGGCCCCCCTCATGCAGGGGGGCTTTGTGTCCGATTAAATAAGCAGGTTATCGTTCAGTTTATCGTTTTAAGGAGGCAAACACGATGTACAGCCGCACGACCACCTCAGGTATGTATGGGACGCTTCTGGGCTCGCTCCAGGACAGTCTGTCCCACATTCAGGACCTTCAGAGGCAGCTCGCGACCAACAATAAATACGCCAGGCTCTCCGACAACCCCTCGGCTGTCACGCGCGGGCTGGAGCTCGAGTCCACCCTCGCCGCAACGGAGAAGTATATGCAGAACGGCCAGAGCGCTATTTCGATGCTGAATTACTCCGAAGGGGCGATGAATACCGTCCTTGACGCCGCGCAGAGCATCCGTGACCTTGTGATACAGGCTGGCAACGGGGCGCTGGGCGAGAGCGAGCTTGAGGATATTGTGGCTCAAATCGAAGCCAAGAGGCAGACCATTGTGGACGCACTGAACAGCAAGGTCGCAGGGCAGTACATCTTTGGCGGCACGGACACCTCAACGCCGCCCTTCTCGATGACCTCGGACGGCCGCATCGTCTACAACGGCTCGGACGAGCGCATCAAGTACGCGCTGGGCGACGGTCTCCTGGGGGATGTGTCCTTCACCGGCAGCGAGATTATCCCCACAGACGAGCCCACGTACTTCATTTGCAGCCACAAGGTTCCCCTGGACTGGGCATGGACGGGACGTGAGGAGAAGGTCCAGATTACGGTGGGCAACCGCACGCTGGCCGTCTTCATCCCGGAGCAGTGGGTGGACGAAATCGCCTCGCAGAAGACGGAAATGTCGGATTACAACCAATTCCGCGATCCCGGCGAGGTGAGCGGCATCAGCCTGGATGACCTGGCGTCGCTGGTCAACCGTTCGCTTCAGGAGCAGGGCGCGGATATGCTCGTAACGGCCTCCGTGGAGAAGAACATGGACACGGGCGAGCAGCAGATGTTCATCAAGAGCAACACGGGGGAGAAGGTGGGCATCACCGGCTGGACCGACACCGACTATATGCCCGTGTGCCAGTCGCTGGAGGGGCTGAGTTTTGATAAGGACGACGCTGTCTGGGCTTCTGCCCCCTGGAGTTCCAACGCCCTGATAGGCGATACGGAGCTGAGCCTGTCGGGCCTGGCTGGCAAGAATCTCATCATCACGTCCGGGGGGACCACGAAGGAGTACACGTTCAGCGCAGACCCCTCAAGTGAGACTGACTTATGTACAGAACTTACTTCAGACTTTGGCTCTCTCAACATCGCGGCCACCGTTCAGGACGGGAAACTGGTCCTGATATCCCAAACGGGGAAGGATATCAGCGTGGACGGATCGGCCGCGCAGCAGCTTCTCGGCGATGCCAGCGTCAGCGAGGAGCCCGAGTACAGCGGCATCACGGGCACGGCAAACGTTCTGGACTGGCGGGGCGGGGCGGGGACGCTCACAATAACTCTGGATGGGGAAACGGAAAATTTTGACCTCTCAGATATGGGGTCCATCTCCGACCTTGTGAAAGATATTAACTCCAAAATGCCGTCAGATGCGGGGGACCTGCCCGTGGCCTCCATTGTCTCCGGCCGGCTGGTGCTTCAGTCCACAAAGGGCAACTTCAAGGTTGAGGGAGACGCAAATGACCTGAAGAACCTTCTGGGGACAGATGGGACAGAGACCTCCGTTGAAAGTTCCGTCAGCTCCCTGTCCGTGACGATTGACACGGACACGGCCAACACCGTGAAGGTCTACATGAACAAGGACGACGGGCTGGAGGAAATCGCGGAGAAGATCAACGCCATCGACGGCGTTCTGGCCCGTACCTCCACGGATGGAAAAAAGCTCGTTGTGGTGGCCCAGCGCGTCGGGGATTTGCCAGAGGATTCGCTGCACGTGAACGAGGCGGAGGAGTTGAAACACTATCCCTCCGTCACGCTCCAGGCCACGGGCGAGGCAAAGATGCTCTTTACCTTCAACGACGAGGGGACTATCCAGTCTGAGCCCGCGACTCGCGCTGTGGATCACAGCCACATGGACGTGTTCGACGTGCTGGGCATGGAGACGGCCATGAAGAGCGTGGAGTTCGCTCCTGATCAGAAGCTGACAATCGATGAAGACCTTCACTGGCGTGTGATGAGCGGCGGCCATACGGCGGACATCACCCTGACCAGTGGCGAATACACCATGACCCAGCTGGCGGACCGCCTCAAAAACGCCGGGGCCGGATGGCTGGAGGTCACGGTGGACGTTGTCAACCCCAACAGTCTGAACCAGGACGCCGGAGAAGAGGGCGTGGGCACGAATGACTATGAGGCTGCCACCCAGCGTCTTGTTATCCGGGGTTATAATGGCGAGCAGGTGTTGTTTCTGGATATGAACGAACAGCACTACGCCGACGAAATGGGGCTATCCACAGCCCTGCGGACGGAGGCTTACACGGAGGGCACCGCTGGGACGGGTGTAAAAGATGTTTACTTCCCTCAGGCTCCCTGCGTTGACGACCAGCTGGGCGTGAAGGTGCGCGTCCAGATGAACTGCGGCATGAGCTACGACGTCACCCTGACAAAGAAGGACGTGGCGGATCCCGCGACGGGCCTTGTGAACCGCAGGAAGGTGATGGAGGAGATCGTGAAGCAGGTCAACGCTCAGGAGGGCGAGACCGTTATGGGCGTCACAATCCCGCTGGACGACGAAAACAAAGAGAGCGATGAGTCCGCGTCCATTTACTTCCTCTCCGGCGAGTCCTTCTCCGTGGTGGATTTGCCCTTCTCCGATCCCGTGTGGGAGGACTACTCCGGCGGAATCGCGGCGCAGATGGGCATTCACGGCGGTGTGACGGCTAATCTGGAGCAGGTAGGCAGCGGTATGAAGGACAGCGATACCTTTGGCGTCAGCGGCACCATCCGTTTCTCCAACCTGGCGCACAGCGTGGAGATAGACGTGGGCGAAAATGACACGGTGAAGGACGTTATGGACCGTCTGCGCTCCCAGGCCGGGGACTGGCTCTATGTGAACTACTTTGACTCCCACATGGGCGGTGCGGAGAATGGGAGTGACCGGCAGAGCGGCGATTACCCCATCCTTGCGATCTCCTCCGTGGACGGATCGGCGGTCAGCGTGGTGGACGTCGACGGCACCGATGGGACCAATCCTGTTCATATCGCGCAGGATTATCTGGGCCTCAGCACGGGCATTGAGGGCACCGTGGATCTGACCGATGGAACGTTTGAGTGGAATACGGACACGACCCCTCTGTCGGGACCGGCGGACAGCCTCACCCTCGACGTTGCGGGCTACGAACACACCATTGACCTGACGGGAATGCACGATGTCAATAACGACAGCAAGATCGACGCGAAGGACATGGTGGAGTTCATCAACGCCCGGATGCAGGATTACGATGTTCAGGCCGGCATTAACGAGGACGGACAGCTCACGGTCTGGTCCCCGCGGGGGTACTCGATTGGGATATCGTTTGCGGATTCGAATGGAGATGACGTGACAGAGAACTTCCTCGGGACGAGTGGCGTCAGTTTTGAGGCGCGCTATACGCTGAAGAGCAGCGACCTGACAACCACAAGCACGATAAGTTTCAGTTATGTCAAGTCTGATGGAACATCGGCTGCATACTCAGAAACCGTAGAGGTCAGCGGCACCTCGGTGGATTTGTCGGCGACAATTGCGGCAATCAACGCACAAATGACGGCAGATGGAAGCAATACCCGGGCCGAATTGAAGGACGGCAACATTATCCTCCGCTCATCGGATAATAAGGTGAGCGATGTCAAGATGGACACAACGGACATTTCCGCCGCGTTGTTTGGGGAAAACTATTACCGCGGCGGGTACGATCTGGATGAGGATGCGGATGTCCGCACCTCCCCCGGCATCCATGGACAGAACGCCACCATCCGCAGCGGCTCCAACACCACGCGGCAGAACGCCTTTGGAATGCTGGACGACGTGATTGCGGCCGTGAAGTCCGGCAACAGGGACGCGCTTGCGGAGAAGATGCTGCCGCGTGTTGACAGCTTCATCAACAACGTTCTGGGTGTCCTCTCGTCCAACGGCGCGCTGGTGAACCGCTACGACGCGAACATGGCCCGCCAGACCAACGAGTCCCTCATCATGACGGATGAGTACGATAAGCTGATGAGGCCCGACTACAGCGAGGTGGCTTCGCAGCTGATGCTGGCCAACCACATTTACAACGCCAACCTGGCCGTCATTTCCCGCCTCATTCAGCCCAGTCTGCTGGACTTCCTGAGCTGACGGTGCTTCTCCGGCTTGTGGATACTGAAAACGGGGGGCCTTCAAAGGCCCCTTTAGTGTTAGACTATACAGGGACCCCGGTGAAACCGGGGAAAAATTTTAACGCCCGCGAGGCGTGAAGGTATGGGGATGAAATGGCAGAAACGAAAGTGAATACAGGACGTTTTGGCGAAGTTACGTACGAGGAAAACTCAGTCCTTGTATTTCCCCGTGGAATACCGGCCTTTGAAGACAAGCACCGCTGGATCCTTGTAGGGGATGAAGACAACGCGGTGAAATGGCTGCAAAACCTTGAGGATGGCGACCTTGCCCTGCCGGTGACGACGCCGGACGCTGTTCGGCCGGACTATAACGCGCGGATTCCGGAGGATGAGCTGACGCTGGTGGGGTCCACGGACCCGGCGGACCTTGCCCTGCTGATTGTGGTCTCCATTCCGGAGGCAGCCCCCTGGAACATGACGGCAAATCTGCGCGCGCCCATTCTTTTGAATCTCAGGAGCCGGAAAGCGGTTCAGGTCATCGCCCTGAATGAGGAGTATCCTATCCGCCACGTCATCTTCCCGGAGGACGTGCGTGAGCGGATGAAGGCTCAGGCCGCCCGGGGGGGAATCCCGACAGAGCAGGGGGGGCGGAACTGATGCTGGTCCTCAGCAGAAGAATCAACGAGTCCATCCAGATTGGGACGGACATTGAGGTTATGGTCATCGACGTGCGGGGCGACGTGGTGCGCCTGGGCATCACGGCCCCTCAGTCGACGCAGATCTGGCGCAAGGAGCTCTGGGACGTCATCGTGGAGGAAAACCGGGTGGCGGCGGAGACGGCGAAACACTCCGCCAGTCAGGGGCCGGAGACCCCTCAGCTTCCTGTTTCGACCTTCTCGCGGCTCTCAAAGATCCCCACAGTCCATCCGGACGCCAGGAAAGACAGGGAGAAATAGTCTATGGTCTACAGAGATAACAGAAGCAGGGGGCCGCGCCGGGAAAAACGGGACGGCTTTTCCAAGCCGGTGAAGCGTCCTGCGGCATCACAGCCATCCCGCCCTGCCCCGGAGCGGCCGGCGCCTCCCGATGACGTGTGCTGGGGCCGTCAGCCGGTGCTGGATCTGGTGAAGGGCAACCCCACGCGCTGCACGCGGCTTTTGATTGCGAACAACGTCCGGCCTCCCTTTCTGGACGAGCTGACCGACGCGGCCAGGGCCGGGCATGTGGTCTATCAGATGGTGGCGCCGGAGGCGCTGGACAAGCTCTGCCCCGGCGAACGGCATCAGGGGGTGGCCTGCCGCCTGACGGAGACCAAACCCGTCGAGCTGGAGCCCTTCCTGAGAAGCCTGCCGAAGGACAGCCCTGCCCTTATCGTGGTGCTGGACCACATCGAGGACCCCCACAACATGGGGGCTATCGTGCGCTCTGCGGAGGCGGCCGGAGCCGCGGCGGTGGTGTACTCGCGCCGGCGCTCCGCCCTGCCGGGGGGGACGGTGGTCAAGACCAGCGCGGGGGCGGCGCTGCGCCTGCCCATGATCCCCGTGGTCAACATCGTGAGGACAATTGAGGAGCTTCAGGCGCTGAACTTCTGGACTGCCGGCCTTGAGGGACGCGCGGAGACAAGCCTGTGGGGAGAAGCCCTTCCCGCCCGCCTGGCCCTGGTGGTGGGGGCGGAGGGAGAGGGGCTGTCCCGCCTCGTGAGTCAGACCTGTGACCAGCTTTTGCGGATTCCCATTCAGGGGGGCGTGGGCTCCCTCAACGCCAGCGTGGCGGCGGCCCTTGGAATCTTTGAGTGGCGCCGGAGCCATGAGAACAGCGCCGGGCCGGAGGGTTCCTGAGGATGGGACGGCTTGTGGTAAAAAAATTCAGATTACCTATAACTCTAAACGTTATGTTATAATATCAAAACGTTTTTAAAGTTACGATAAGGAGTGGTGTGAAATGCGTAAGATTTTTGGGCTTGCCCTGATTGCAGCCTTCGTTGCGGCGGGAGCGGCATTTGCGGCGGACGATGTGATCAAGATTGGTGTTTTCAACTGTCTGACCGGGCAGAATGCCTTTGGCGGACAGCTGGAGCTGGAGGGTACACAGCTGGCCCATTCTCTGATGCCGGAGGTCCTTGGCAAAAAGGTGGAGCTTGTGGTTGTGGACAACAAGTCGGACAAGGTGGAAGCGGCCAATGCCGTGACGCGCCTTATTGAGAACGACAAGGTCAATGTGATCATCGGCACCTACGGTTCCTCTCTGGCCATGGCCGGAGGTGAGGTGGCGGAGAAGGCCGGAATCCCGGTTATCGGCACCTCCTGCACCAACCCGCTGGTGACCGCCGGCAAGAAATTCTACTTCCGCGCCTGCTTCATTGACCCGTTCCAGGGCACCGGCGCCGCCACCTACGCGCTGCGCACGCTGGGAATGAAGAAGGGGGCCACGCTCACCGACGTCGCCAACGATTACAGCGTCGGCCTGAGTGTTTTCTTCAAGAGGGCCTTTGAGAGAATGGGCGGCGAGGTTGTCGCGGAGCTGAAATATCAGTCCGGCGATCAGGACTTCACTGCGCAGCTCACGGAGCTTATCTCCAAGAAGCCGGACTTTGTGTTCCTTCCCGCTTACTTTGCTGAGGGCGCCATTGTCCTCAAGCAGGCCAGGGAGCTGGGGGCGGAGTTCCGCTTCATCGGCGCAGACGCGATGGACAACCCCGAGATCGTCACCCTGGGCGGCGAAGCGGTGGAGGGCTTCATGCACACCACCTTTGCCTATGATCCTTCCATGAAGGACATGAACCCTGTGGCGGCAAAGTTCACAGAGGAGTGGAAGAAGGTTCATCCTGACAAGGACCCCAACGTCAACTCCGCTCTTGGCTATGACTGCTACGTTATGGCCATCGACGCCATCACCCGTGCCGGCAGCGCTGATCCCGCAAAGATCCGCGACGCGCTTGAGCAGATTAAGGATCTGCCCACCGTTACCGGCATGACTACCATCAACGCTACCCATGACGCCGAGAAGGAAATGGGCATCGTGGAGATCCGCGGCGGCAAGAAGACGTTCCTTGGTCTTGTGAAGCCGGAAGCCTAGTTTTTTTAAGTTTTAACCAAAAGCTGTGAGGGGCCTGGGCCAATGGCCCTGACCCCTCTTTTTTTCTGGGGGCGAGAATTTGACTCTGAATATCTTTATTCAGCATATCGTCAATGCTCTGAGTCTGGGGTCGCTTTATGGCCTTGTGGCTGTGGGCTACACGATGGTGTATGGGATACTGAGGCTCATAAATTTTGCCCACGGCGATATTTTCATGCTGGGGGCTTATTTTGTCTATTTTGCCACAATTGTCTATAAACTGCCCTGGGTGGTGGGTGTCGCTCTGGCTGTGGCCGGAACAACGGCCTGCGGCCTTCTGGTGGACCGCATTGCCTACCGGCCTCTGAGGAAAGCTCCGAGGATTTCGGCTCTCATCAGTGCCATTGGCGTCTCCTTCTTCATCGAGAACTTTGCAGTGGTGGTCTTTACGGGAATGCCGCGTCCCGTGCTTCAGCCCCCCGTGCTGATGAAGCCCATCCAGTTGTCCGGAGGCATCCGGCTGATTCCCCTTGGGATACTGGTGCCTGTGGTGGCCTTCCTGCTGGTGGGAGGGCTGCTCTGGATGCTCTACCGCACCAAGTCGGGACTGGCCATGCGGGCCATCTCCCACGACATTGAGACCACGCGGCTGATGGGCGTGCCCGTAAATAAGATTATCGCTCTGGCCTTTGGGCTGGGTTCCGCTCTGGCGGCTGCGGCCGGAATCCTCTGGGCTCTGCGCTACCCGAGGGTTGAGCCCTTTATGGGGCTGTTCCCCGGCATCAAGGCTTTCATCGCAGCGGTCTTTGGAGGAATAGGCTCCGTGCCCGGTGCCATGCTGGGAGGGCTGATTCTGGGAGCCGTGGAGATTCTGTCCGTGGCCTTTTTCCCCAGCCTGTCGGGCTATAAGGATGCTTTCGCCTTCCTCCTGCTGATATTTATTCTGCTGTTCCGCCCCACCGGGCTTCTTGGCGAAAGACTGGAGGATAAGATATGAACCGGGATTCAATCACTCCTTACCGCAGCCTGAGAAACCTCATCCTGACCATCGCGGCTCTGGCTCTCTTTGCCTGGTTCCTGAACGCCGCGCCCTCTCTTTTGAATGGCTACTGGATTCGGATACTGAACCTCATTGCCATCAACGCGATTCTGGCCCTGAGCCTGAACCTGATTTACGGCATTACGGGGATGTTCTCCCTGGGCCACGCGGGCTTTATGGCCATCGGGGCCTACGTCTCCGCGCTGCTGATTCTTCCGCCGGCGCAGAAGGAGGCCATGTGGATTCTGGAGCCCATCTACCCCTGGCTTCTGAATCTCAACGCCCCCTTTGTGGTGTCGCTGATAGCGGCGGGGCTGGTGGCGGCGCTGTTCGGCTGGCTGGTGGCCCTGCCGGTGCTGCGTCTGGGCGGAGACTATCTGGGTATTGCGACGCTGGGCTTTGCTGAGATTATCCGCATTCTCATCACAAACCTTGCGCCGCTCACCAACGGCTCTCTGGGGCTGAAGGGTATTCCCGCCCACACCACGCTCTTTATGAGCTACGGCTGTCTGGGCATTGTCCTGCTCTGCACGGTCTGCATGCTGCGGAGCAACTTTGGCGGTGTGCTGAGGGCTGTGCGGGACGACGAGGTGGCGGCCCGCATGATGGGGATCAACACCTTCCGCACCCGTGTGCTGGCCTTCACGCTGGGCTGTTTTGGCGGCGGACTGGGCGGCGCGCTGATGGGCAACCTCATCACCACCATTGACCCCCGTATGTTCATGATCACCCAGACCTACAACATCCTGATGATTATCGTTGTGGGGGGACTGGGATCAATCACAGGCTCGCTCATCGGCTCTGTGCTGGTGACGACGATGCTGGAGTGGCTCCGCTTCGTTGAGAATCCCATCACCCTAGGCTCCCTGTATATTCCCGGAATTCCAGGGATGAGGATGGTCATCTTCTCCCTGCTGCTCATTGTCGTGATTATCTTCCGGCGGGAGGGCATCATGGGAATGCGGGAGTTCTCCTGGGACTGGTTCTTCCCCCGCGCAGGGAAAAAGGCCGGGAAAAAGACCGGCGAAACGGCGGCGGCCCATTCCGGATACGTCCTTGAGCTGAAGGATGTGTGCCTGCGCTTCGGCGGGCTCTCCGCCGTGGACAAGCTCTCCATGAACGTCCGGGAAGGGGAGATTGTGGGGCTCATCGGACCCAACGGCGCAGGCAAGACTTCGGCCTTCAACGTCATCAGCGGCTTTTACAGGCCCACGTCGGGAGAGGTCCGCTTCCTGGGCAAAACGCTCAACGGACTGAGACCGGAGGAGGTCTGCCGCGCGGGGATGAGCCGCACTTTCCAGAACATCCGCCTCTTCGGGACGGAGACCGTTATTCAGAACGTCATGGTGGGACAGTGGGTGAGGCAGACGACCCCGTGGTGGATGACGCTGCTTCCCTTTGTCTTCTCCGACGTGGTGCGTGAGGACTCCGCCATCCGGACGCGGGCGCTGGTGCTTTTGGAACAGCTGGGACTGGAGAAATTCGCGGAGGAAAAGGCGTCGTCCCTGCCTTACGGGGCGCAGAGACGGCTGGAGATCGCCAGGGCGCTGGCAACGGGGCCAAAGCTGCTGCTGCTGGACGAGCCCGCTGCGGGCATGAATCCTCAGGAATCCGGTGAGCTGATGCAGTTCATCCGCCGCCTGCGGGATGAGTTCCACCTCACAATCCTGCTGATAGAGCACGACATGAAGGTTGTGATGAACGTGTGCGACACAATACATGTTCTGGACCAGGGCGTTCACATTGCCCAGGGCACACCGGATGAGGTCCGGGCCAATCCTCAGGTTATCGAGGCATACCTGGGCGCCGGAGCAAAGGAGGGTGCCTGAGATGGGAGTCATGCTGAAGGTTGAGAAGCTGAACGTCAATTACGGTGCCATACACGCGGTGCGGGACGTGTCCCTTTCCATTGGCCGGGGGGAGATTGTGACGCTCATCGGGGCCAACGGCGCGGGCAAGAGCAGCGTCATCCGCTCCATCATGGGGCTGACCCGTTCCACCGCAGGGGAAATGACCTATACGTCCCCCCGGAATAACGCGGCCATCCCGCTCCAGGGCGGCCGCCATTCCGTTGTGCCCACGGAGGAGCGGGTGAAGATGGGCATTGCTCTCAGTCCGGAGGGCCGGCGGATCCTGCCCCAGCTCACGGTGGAGGAGAATCTGGCTCTGGGAGCCTATACCCGGGAGGACTCCCGGGGGGTGGCCAGAGACCTGTCCTATGTCTACTCTCTCTTTCCCCGGCTGAAGGAACGGCAGAAGCAGAAGGGCGGCACCCTGTCCGGCGGGGAACAGCAGATGCTGGCCGTGGGGCGGGCGCTGATGAGCCGGCCGGACCTGCTGATGCTGGACGAGCCGTCGCTGGGACTGGCCCCCATTCTGGTGGAAGAGGTCTTTGGCATTATCCGGGAGATCAACGCCCAGGGACGGACAATCCTCCTGGTGGAGCAGAATGCCTGGGCCGCCCTGAAGATAGCCCACAAGGCCTACGTACTGGAGACGGGGGCTATCGCCCTGTCCGGTACAGGCAGCGAGCTGCTGAACAACCCCAGAGTGCGGGAAGCGTACCTGGGGGGCTGAGGGGGAGAGAGAGATGAAAGCACAGGATTTACGTTTCTCAATCATCGGAGCGGGAGCCCTTGGCGGCGCGGTGGCGAGAGGTCTGGCACGCGCGGGGTGCGAGGTGATGGCCTCGTGCCCTCATCCGGAACGGAGACCGGAGGTTGCTGCGGACGGTGTGCACCTGACGAAGGACAACCCGACCGCCGCGTCGTCCGGGCAAATTGTGATGTTCGCCGTCAAGCCACACCTGACCCTTGACGTCATCAGGGAGGTTGCCCCCCTGCTCAGGGGAAAGCTCTGCGTCTCCCTGGCGGCGGTCGTTCCTCTGAGGCTGCTGGCGGAGGCGGCGCTGGAAGCGCGCTGGTCCCGCGCAATGACCAGCATCTGCGCGGTGATGGGGGTGGCCTTCACTGGAATTGCCGTCCCCGGTGACAGCACGGATGAGGACAAAAAACAGCTGCTTGAAACCTTTGGCCTTCTGGGGGACGCGGCTCTCACGGAGGAGGGAAAGCTGGACGCTCTCACCTCCCTCACAGGGGCGGCTCCGGCTTTCTTCCTTGAACTGCTGGAGGCGGCGGCGATGGGCGGCATTCAGGCGGGGCTGCCCAAGGATTTGGCTTATAAGGGAGCTACGGCCGCCGTGCTGGGAACGGCCCGGCTGATTCTGGACTCGGGGCGCGGGGCCTCTGAACTGCGGGACTCCATCTGCACCCCCGGCGGCATGACCATTGAGGGCATCGCGGAGCTGGAGCGGGCCGGTGCCCGGGGGACCATGATGCGGGCCGTGCTGGCCACGGCGGAGAAGGGCCGTGTGCTGACGGAGGCGCTGTTGAAAAATCTGGAGCAGGGGAGGGCCTGAGCCGGATAAGTCCCCTGCTGAAAGAAACGCCCCCGCGCAGAGCGGGGGCGTTTACAGTCTTTCGAAGGAATCTATTCTGCGTGCGCTTCTGTGGGAATGACGGGAAGGCCGTGTTTGGCGCGGTAGTCGTTCAATGCGGCGTGAATAGCTTCCTCCGCCAGGACAGAGCAGTGCATTTTGATGGGGGGAAGCCCGTCCAGAGCCTCTGCCACGGCCCTGTTTGTCAGGTCCCAGGCCTCATCCACGGACTTGCCCTTGATCAGTTCCGTTGCCATGCTCGATGATGCGATAGCCGAAGCGCACCCAAAAGTTTTGAACTTCACGTCCTCAATGATGCCCGCGTCGTTCACCTTCAGGTAAATCTTCATGATATCCCCGCACTTGGGGTTTCCCGCTTCACCGACCCCGCTTGCGTCCGCAATCTCACCGACGTTGCGGGGGTTGGTGAAGTGATCCATAACTTTCTGACTGTAATCCAGTGCCATAATCTGTTCCCCTCCAAAATCAGCCTTGCTGCTTCAGGTAGTCCTCCCACAGGGGGGACATGGCGCGCCGCCGGGCCACGATCTCCGGCAGCACGTCCAAAACATAATCAACCTGCTCCTCCGTTGTCGGGCGGCCCAGGGTCAGCCGCAGCGATCCGTGAGCCATCTCGTGGGACAGGCCAAGGGCCAGCAGAACGTGCGAGGGATCCAGCGACTCTGAGGAGCAGGCGCTTCCCGTGGAGCCGGAAATGCCCTTTGCGTCCAGATCCAGCAGCAGCGTTTCTCCCTCCACGCCGATGAAGCTGAAATTGACGTTGTTGGGCAGGCGTTCCCCGCCGCGGGGTCCGTTCAGCTTCGCATGGGGAATACGCGCCAGGATGCCCTCGATGAGCTTATCGCGCAGGGCGGAGATGCGCGGCCTGTCCTGGGACAGACGGCTCTTCATGATCTCAATGGCTGCCCCCAGTCCGACGATACCGGCGACATTCTCCGTGCTGGCGCGGCGGCCCTTTTCCTGCGCCCCGCCGTGCATGAAGTTCTCCGGCCGGAGCCCCTTCCTCACATAGAGAACTCCCGTTCCCTTGGGGCCATACATTTTGTGGGCCGACAGGGAAAGCATGTCAATGTTCATGGCATCGACGTCAATGTCGAGCTGCGCCGTGGCCTGAACCGCATCCGTGTGAAAGGGAACCCCGCGCTCCCGGCAGAGAGCCCCAATCTCCTTCACGGGCTCAATGGTCCCCACCTCGTTGTTGGCAAACATAATGGACACCAGCGCTGTCTTGTCTGTCACAGCGGCCCTGAGGTCTTCCAGACGAATGCGTCCCTCCGGATCCACCGGCAGATAGGTGACCCGGAAGCCGTGGATTTTCTCAAGGTAAGCGGCTGTGTGTAAAATGGCGTGATGTTCAATCTTCGTCGTGATGAGGTGGTCCTTCCCTGCCGCACGCGCCTTTTCCAGCATTCCTTTCAGGGCCCAGTTGTCAGCCTCTGTGCCGCTGCTGGTGAAGAAGATTTCTTCCGGCGCAGCATTCAGAGCCACAGCCACCTGCCCGCGCGCCTTTGCGATGGCCTCGCGGCTCTTTCTTGAAAAAGAGTAGATGGACGACGGGTTGCCGAACAGTTCCGTGAAATAGGGCGTCATCGCCTTCAGAACCTCCGGGCTTACCGGCGTCGTGGCCGTGTAGTCCATATAAACGTTCTGCATCATAAGGACCTCCGTTCCTTGCTTTGCTGCTTCAATTAAGCTATTCTTCCGCGGGCGCAGGCTGACATCTCAGCGCCCGTTTTTTAACTTCTTCCCTTACGGAGTCCGTCTCGTCCGACTCCAGAAGGGAAATCTTATCTTTTAAAAGATCGTCAAGCGTTGTCTTCGCCAGGATATCATCAATGGACCCCTTGACTCTGCGCCACAGTCTGAAAGTGGGGCAGGTCGGGGCGTTGAGACACCCCTCCGCCCTCTGACAGGCTCCGAAGGTGATGGGGTCTCCCAGCGCGTCAATGACCTCCGCGATGGATATCTCTGCGGCGGACCGGGCCAAAAGGTAACCGCCCTGTGCTCCCCGGACGCTCCTGAGGATTCCGCCCCGCCGGAGCTTTGAGAAAAGCTGCTCCAGATAGTTGAGAGGGATATTCTGCCGCCGGGCTATCTTGCTGACGGAGACAGGCCCATATTCCTGAGAACAAAGATCGTAAAGAGCCCTCAGTCCGTAACGGGTGGTCGCTGACAGCTTCAATAGTAAGTGTCCCTCCTTCACTGATCTGAACTTAGCCCCCAAAGGATAGCATATCTTATTAGGATTATCAAGATTAAAAAAGTTTAAACTTCCCTCTTGATTTTTTCAAAATACCTGTTATACTTCTCTCTGTTGCTCAGGGAGCGGCAGGGCGATCGAGAATCGCCGGTAACTTGACAAAAGAATACAGCGTATAGATATCATGCAATGCTTACGTCAGAATTGAACTGAGAGTTTGATCCTGGCTCAGGATAAACGCTGGCGGCGTGCGTAACACATGCAAGTTGAGCGACGACATTTCTGAAGTGGAGACATGGAAGGGGTGAGCGGAGCAGCGGACGGGTGAGTACAACATGAGAAGCTGTCCTGAAGCGGGGGACAACGTCTGGAAACGGACGCTAATACCCCATAGGCCGAGAGGTTAAAGCCGCAAGGCGCTTTAGGAGGTGCTCGTGCCCTATCAG
>JAIKZX010000162.1 GCA_024681935.1 Fretibacterium sp. | reverse complement strand
GCCTCCATCACCGCTTCTACGCTCCGCTCGCGCACGGGACGGCAAATCATTCCCGCCTGACAGAAACGGCAGCCCCGCGTGCAGCCGCGGAAAAGCTCCAGCGCCGCGCGGTCGTGAACGACGCTCACGGAGGGAACGGCGATATCCTCCGGAACAGGAGCATCATCCAGGTCTTTCAGAATCTGACGTTCGACGGGAAAAGGGAACGTTCCGTTGGGTATGGGCTGTCCGGCCGCGTCTGTACTGTAAAGCGAGGGGACGTAGATTCCCCTGAGCTTTGCGGAGGCGGCAAGCCGGGAACTCCGACGCTCCCCTTTTGTCCCGGTGAGGATATCCAGCAACGGGGACAGAAGGACCTCAGCCTCCCCGATACAAAAGAGGTCGATGAAGGGTGACAGGGGTTCCGGGACAAGGGCTCCATGCCCTCCGGCGATGACAAGGGGGGCCCGTTCCATCCGATCCTGGGAACGCAGCGGTATCCCTGAAAGGTCCAGCATTGTGAGGACATTCGTATACCCCGTCTCGTGCTGGAGAGTGAAGGCCACGATGTCAAATTCGCCCAGAGGCCGGCGTTGTTCCACGGAGAGCAGAGGAATATCCCGGGCGCGAAGCAGGGCTTCCATGTCAACCCAGGGACAGTAAGCCCGGTCCACAAGAAAGCCCAGCCCCCGGATCAGCGAGGCAAGGAGCTGAAAGCCGTAATAGCTCATTCCAATCTCGTAGACATCGGGGAAGGCGAGACAGACCCGCAGACGCTTCCCCTCCGGTCCATCCCAATCCGGCACGGGATAGCCGCGCCACTCACTGCCGCTGTAGCGAGAGGGGCGCGCCGCCTGAGACAGAAGAGACCAATAAGAGGATAAGGGCGAGTTTTCTGTCTGGCTGAACTCAGGAAAGAGCATGGACTACACTCCTGAATTTTGAATTCTCAATGTATATGCTCTCGACAAGACCAAGGGCAATGAAGAGGGAGAGAAGAGAGCTCCCGCCATAGCTGAGAAAAGGCAGAGGCAGCCCCGTGACAGGCATCAGCCCAATGCTCATCCCGATACTCTCAAACATCTGGAACCATATCCACACCGCCACCCCGGCGACGAGAATCTTGCACCGGCGGTCACGGCTCCGGGCCCCAGCGCCAATGATGCGGCAAAAGAGGACAGCAAACAGAATGAGCATCAGCCCGTTTCCGATGAATCCAAACTCCTCGGAACATACGCTGAAGATGAAGTCCGTGTGCGGCTCCGGAAGAAAGCGGAGCTTGCTCTGCATCCCCATCATGAACCCCTTGCCCAAGAACCCTCCGGAGCCGACAGCAATACGGGACTGGATGACATTGTATCCCGCACCCAGAGGGTCCCTCATGGGATCGATAAAGACCAGAAGACGCATTCGCTGATACTCCCTGAGTCCAAAGAGAATGACGAAAGGCAAAAGTACCGCCCCCGTACCGATAACCCCGAACAGATAACGCAAAGGGGCCCCCGCCGCCAGCAGCATTCCCAGGGAAATGACGACATAAACCAGCGCGCTCCCCGCGTCCGGCTGGAGAAGGACGAGGAGAACCGGCACGGACATGACCCCAAGCCCCGCGAGAAACGCCTTGAAGTTAAGAGGCGGGTGACGGCTCAGGAACTTCGACATCATCAGGATAATGGATATCTTGGCAAACTCCGAGGGCTGGAAACGAAACCCGGCGATAGGAATCCAGCTCTGCGCCCCCTTGACTCTGGGGGCGAGAAGCGGGGTGAACAACAACAGCAACAGCGTCAACCCATATATGAGATAAGCGGAATCCAGAAGCTGGTTGTGTCCCGCGGTCAAGACCGCCATCATGGCACAGCCACTCAAAATCATCCAAAGAGCCTGTTTCAGCGCCAAATCCCACCCCTGTCCCTGGTGGCCGGCTCCGGCGCTGTAGATACAGAAGACACCCCACAGGACCAGAGTCAGCACACACAGCAGCATCGGACGATCCAGGGAGGTGACGTCTTCTTTAAACTGTGAAATGTGCGGCGCTTCCATAAACTAATTCAGACAGTTTCAGTTGTCCTCAACACTCGCACCGGCACCCCGCTTTATTCGAAGCACCGGAACATTGGCGACCAGCGCCACGGCCTGCTCGTCGCGGTCCAGATCCAGTTCGATTTTTTTTGTATCAATATCCATATACTTCGTCAGGACCCCAATCATCTCCTGACGGAGGTCTTCAAGAAGCTGCGGAGAGATATCCGTCCGGTCATGAACCAGGACGATGCGAAGCCGATTTTTGGCCGTCTTACCGGACCCACTGGAGGATCCGCCAAAAAAATTTTTCAGAAATCCCATGGTTATCCCCTCCTGCCCTTTAACGCCGTTTGAAGAATTTCTTAATCCGGCGGAGGAAACCATGAGTGGCGTAAGCCTGGAGATCCATTAGAGGGACATCACGCCCCATGATACGCTCCGCAATATTGAGGTAGGCCTGGGCCGCAGGCGAGTCCAGAGACATAGTCATGGGCTCACCGTTGTTGGCGGACTTGATGACGCTCTCATCCTCCGGCACAATGCCAATCAGGGGAATGGAGAGGACGTCAAGGATATCATCCTGAGCCAGCATATCACCGTCCTGAACCATATTGGGGCGCAGGCGGTTGATGATGAGGCGTATCGGGGACTTGCCCATGGACTCCAGCATGCCGATGATGCGGTCCGCATCCCTCACAGCGGGAATCTCAGGCGTGGTGACGACCAACGCCTCGTCCGCCCCGGCCGCAGCGTTCTTGAACCCACCCTCAATGCCAGCCGGGCAGTCCAGAAGAATATAGTCAAATTCCGGTTTGAGCTGTTCACAGAGCGCGACCATCTGCTCCGGATTGACGGCGTCCTTTGTGCGCGTCTGAGCGGCAGGCAGCAGATAGAGGTTAGGCACCCGCTTGTCCTTCACAAGTGCCTGATTCAGGCGGCAGTTCCCCTCGATGACATCGATGAAGTTGAACACCACTCTGTTTTCAAGCCCCATAATCACATCCAGATTTCGCAACCCCACATCCGCGTCGATGGCAACGACTTTCTGACCGAACTTTGCCAGCGCCGCGGCGATATTTGCCGTGGAGGTGGTCTTCCCGACCCCTCCCTTACCGGAGGTCGTAACAATAACCCGCGCTCCCAATCAAAACCCTCCATTCATTATCTGACACATAATTCCAATCACTAACTTTAGTATTTTACACAAAGGCACGTTTTTTTTCCAGACAGCCTAAATCACTCCCGGCCCCCGTGCCCGCCGGCATCTTTGAGAAAATCACTTATCCGGATGATAGGTTCACCGTCCTCCAGTGTGATGAGAACCGATTTTCGCCAGCCGGAGATTGAGTTGTCCGCGTAACAGAGTTTGTTCCCAAGACGAACCTGCGGCGATTCGAATGACCCCGCCATGATAAAGACATCCGCCTCTCCGCTCACCGGAGTCTCCACGGGCCCGACCTGCCCCGCGTGGACAAGGCCGCGGAGCCGCCCCGCTACGACGACGTTCCCCCCCGCAATAATCTCCGCGCCGGGGTTCAGATGCCCCCACAGGAGAACGTCCCCGGGAACCTCGATTGTCTGCCCGCTTCTCAGGGAGGTACAGACGATCTTGAACGAATGACGACTTCCCAACCCGGCCTCCGCCATCCTTTGAGGACTAAGGATAGGCGTTGTCAGAGACTCGCTCTCAAGAGGCTGCTGCGGCTCCTCCACGGAGAGCCCGGAACTTCGGAAGAGCCTCAGGGTCTCCTCGTTGGTGGAGAGCCATGCCAGCACGCGTACATGCTTGCCCCACACCAGTTTCTGCATGAGCCGGACGAGGAAGCCCGGCGAGCAGACACGGGCCTGAAAGTCCAGCACAATCCCCTCTTCCATAGGCAAGAGATAGGCCTTTGATGGAATCCTCAGCAGGAGGTCAAGGAGCGTAGCCTCACTGGGGGTCATTGGCATGGTGATGCGGATGCCGTAGGGCGTCCTCTCCATGCGGATCTGAACCTCCGTGCCCCGCATCTTTTCAGCGATGCGCTTTTGAAACGTCTTCATCCGATTTTGTAATGTTCCCATCTTCCTTAATCATCTTCTCCTGATCATCCCCGGCAGGATGGCTCAACATATGGGCCAAAAGCGCGCCGACCATAGGTGACGCGACGCTGCTGCCGTGTTTTCCTGCCTCAATGACCGCTACCGCCACGTACTGCGGTGCCTCCGCCGGAGCGTACCCCACAAACAACGCGTGATCTTCCCCATGGGGGTTTTGTGCCGTTCCTGTTTTTCCGGCGACAGCGATGCCAAACCGACCAGCCTTCGAACCTGTCCCGCGGCTCACGACGTACTCCAGCCCCCTCTGCACGAGGGCAAGTTTCTCCGGATTCAAATGCAGATCCCTCGGCTCCCGGTAGCTCAGAGAGCAGAGGTGAGGCGTTACAAGTTTACCCCCATTTGCGATAGCCGCATAGACCCGCGCTATCTGAAGAGGCGTCATCAGGAGATAGCCCTGCCCAATGGAGTAATTCACTGTATCCCCCGGATACCAGCTCTTCCGGAAACGCTTCTGTTTCCATTCGGGACCCGCGATATTGCCCGGCTGCTCCCCCGGCAGGTCTACACCCGTAAGTTCGCCGAGCTGGAACTTCCGTCCCCATTTTATCAGTCTTTCGATGCCCATCTTCAGCCCCACCTGATAGAAGAATACGTCACAGGAGTGCTGGAGAGCGGACAGCACGTTCTCCGAGCCGTGCCCGCTGTGCCGCCAGCAGCGGAATGACCGGTTGGCCACACGAAGCGCCCCGCCGCAGAAGAACGAAGTAGAGCTCGTAATGGCATTCTCTTCAAGGGCCGCGATGGACATGAACGCCTTGAAGGTGGAAGCCGGAGGATAAATACCGGAGATGGCCCGGTTCATCATGGGCCGGGCGGGATCCCCCACGATGCGGTTCCACTCCTGTTCGGACACGCCCCAGGTCAGGGGGTTGTTGTCATAGGTGGGAGAGGACGCCAAAGCCAAAAGCGCCCCCGTCCGGACATCCATCGCCACAAGCGCACCCCGGTAGTCCTTCAGGAGTTCTCCTGCCCGCTTTTGAAACCCCATGTCAAGGGTCAGGCGGAGGTCCTCACCCTTTGTGGCAGAGTGGGAGTCCAGCGTGCGGACCCTACGTCCCCGCGCATCCACCTCGATAGCCTCCTCTCCGGCCTCGCCGCGCAGACGCCCCTCGTATGAGCGTTCAATGCCGGCCTTGCCAATCAGGTCGCCCCCGAAGTAGCTGTTTTCCATGTTGGACTTCAGTTCTTCCTCAGAAATCTCCGCCACATAGCCCAGGACGTTGGCAGCCATGGCCCCGGCCGGGTAAGTGCGCCGCCAGACAGAGAGAGGGAACAGCTCCCGCGGGAAGTCCGAATCCGCCACGAGGTCCGCCATCTGAGGCATCGTCAGGTTGGGCACCAGACGCATCACGCGGTAGGGAGCCTGGCGCTGCTGTTTTATTATCCGCTCAAGCTGAGGGATAGTCATAGGGATTCCGTGCCTCACAAGGACCTCGCTGAACTTAGCGAGCTTCTCCGGCGTATTCAGGTCCAGGGGATAGCCCATAATGCTGAAGGTTGTTTCGTTCACGGCCAGAGGGACGCCGTTGCGGTCGAATATCTCGCCCCGCGGCGCAGTGAAGCGGACAAGACGGAGGCGGTTGTTGTAGGCCAGACGGACGTACTTGTCCCCCTGATATATCTGACAGTAATAGAGCCCCGCCAAAAGCAACAGCAGGGATCCCAAAAGGCACCCCAAAAGAGCTTTCAACCGGTTGTCCAGAAGGTCTCGGATCTCAGGCATGGGAATAATCTATTAAATCGCTCACAGCATGAGGGCTAAACTAAACCGCTTTCGGCACGGGCCTTCATGTGCCGGGAGTAGAGCCAGAGGCAAAAAAACAACGCCGGCAGCGCGTAAATCTGCTCCGTCAGGAAGAACCCGCCCCCAATTTCTCCACCGAGGACGAGCACAGGCAACAGGGGCGGAATAAGCTGCGACGACTCCAACATCAGGAACACAGTGAACCTCGTGCGTCCCTGAAGGGGAATGACGCTCCACACCCAGAGGACCAGCAGCACCACAACCACATAGCCCAGGGAGAAAAAACCGGGAATACCAACCCACCGAAGGTCCCACAAAAGGCCTCCGCCAAAGGCGGTCCAGATAGCCCAGACCCGCTCCTCATCCTCATCCTTCAGCAGACGATAGACGATACCCAGCAAAAAGAGCTCCGGGATCTGTATCACCCCTCCAAAGAGGACCGTCAGAAGATCCTGAAGCAGCCAGAGCAGAAAGAAAATCATTGTGTTTCCCCCAACGGCCCCAGAGAGACAGAGTAAAAACGGGAAAGGTCCGCCCCCAGAGCCACGCGGTAGGTGACGTAGCCGTCCGGCGTCATCTCCAGCTCCTCCGCAATCTTCCCGATAGGATACCCCGGAGGCACCTGCTCTCCAATGAGCGCCGTGTCAAGCTTCATCCCCGTCCGCTCACCGCGGCCTGCGGGGATGTACTTCAGGAGGACAGCCCCCTCTCCATCCCCCACAACGACGCCCAACTCCCGTGTCTCCTGCACCACGACAGGAATCATCATAGAGGGCGAGGTTAACAGTTCCGCCCAGGAGGACATCAGCGAAACGGAGCTTACCCTGCCGACAAGGTAGCCCTGACAAAAAACAGGCATTCCCTCTTTCACGTGATCACGCTCTCCCCGGTCGATGCGGACCTCGTTCCACCAGGACATGGGGGCGCGAAGCGTTACTCTGGCTTCGTGCATCCTGGTGCTGAGATCGGAGAGTATCTTTTCGTTCGCCAGCCCCGCGTCCAGAACGCGCAGCCTTGCGTTCTCGTTCCGCAGGCGTACAAGCTCTTCCTCAAGGGCCCGACGATCCTGTGAGCGGGACTGCCATTCCAGAAAAACGCTTCTGAGGAGAACGGCCGGATGTTCGGGGATGGCCAACATCCCTCCCCACAGGTCCACCACGGCCTTCGATATCCCCAGATTCGTTCCTCCACCCAGGAGGAACAGTCCAAGGATAAGGGCCGTCAGCCCGTGGACCCACTCGCGGGGCCGCTGGGAAACCCGCATAGCGGGGCGATGGTCAAACATGGCCTCTCCTTATGCCGCTTTTCAGCGCGAACCGCGTTCGATGGACGTCAGGACCCGGCGCATGGCCCCAAGGTTTTCCAGGATTTTTCCAACACCCAGAGCCACGGAGAAGAGGGGCTTCTCCGCCACAATGACCGGCGTATTGATGGTTCGGGAAAGACGCTCGGCAAATCCCCGAAGGAACGCGATGCCGCCAGTGAGGATAATTCCACGGTCCACCACGTCCTTGGACAGCTCCGGAGGCATCTTCTCCAGCGCAACCTTAATCATGTCCTCAATGCCGGTGAGGAGTGGGTCCAACGCCTCGCGGACCTCCACGGATGAGACAATGTCGCTCTTGGGCAGGCCGGCGGACAGGTCACGCCCCTTCACGGCCATCTCAAGTTCCGGAGAGAGCGGCATGGCAGAGCCAATGGTATTCTTGACCTCCTCCGCTGTTGTTTCCCCGATGGAGAGGGCATAACGCTGACGCACCATGGCAATGATGGCGTTATCCATGGCCCGGCCCGCCGTTCGGAGGGAATTTGTGACCACGATACCCCCCAGGGAGATGACGGAGACCTCGCTGGTGCCGCTGCCGATATCAATGACCATGCAGCCGCTGGGCTTGTCGATGGGGAGCCCCACACCCAGCGCCGCGGAGATGGGCTCTTCCACAATATAGGCCTCGCTTGCCCCTGCGCCGAGCGTTGCGTCGACAAAGGCTTTGCGCTCCACCTCCGTAGCTTCCGCAGGAACGGAGATGACCACACGAGGATGAGATATCGAACCGCCGCCCACCTTGCGAAGACAGTAGCGAATCAGTTCCTCAGTCATGTCGAAGTTGGCGATGACCCCCTCCTGAAGCGGCCATATCGCATCGATGCCTGCGGGGACCTTGCCGGACATAGCCTTGGCCTCACGTCCAACGGCAATGACCTCCAGCCCCCTGCCGCGCGGGAGCTTTCTCACCGCCACCGCCGAGGGCTCACTGAGAACGATACCCTTATCCTTGACGTACACTACAATGTTTGCGGAGCCAAGATCTATCCCCACATCCTGTCCCAACACGCCGGACAGATATCTAAACATTCCTTATCACCTCAAAACTATTACCCGGCCGGCCGGACGCCCTAAACCAGACGGTCAGCGTTAGCCCCGCCGTCTGGCCAATAGGGGTTGCGTTTTCTCTCCGTGCCGATGCTCGTCTCCGGGCCGTGCCCGGGCAGAACAGAGAGACTGTCCGGAAGGCCGGCGAGACGCCGCAGCGACGCCTCCAGCACAGCCTGGTCCCCGCCCTCCAGATCCGTCCTCCCCACGCTCTGCGCAAAGAGGGTATCTCCGGACGCCAGGAGCTTTTCGTCCCCGTCTCCTATAAGATAGCACACGCCGCCCTCCGTGTGGCCGGGGGTTTCCATGACATGTATCTCCATCTCCCCCACGCGGAGGACGTCGCCCTCCCTGACCTCGTGAAAGCCCGCGATGGGCTCGCACTGAATCCCCAGGAGGTCCTGAAGAGCCCGGGCGGGCTCGCGCAGGCGGCGGGCGTCGCCATGCCCGACGTAGATTTCATTCCCTACAACAGGTTCCAGACTGTGCAGGCCCGCGAAGTGGTCCAGGTGCCCGTGGGTCAGGAGGACCTTCCGCAGCTTTAAGTTCTGTTCCTTTACGAAGTCCAGCACCTCGGCGGCCTCCCCGCCCGGGTCAACGAAGAACGCCTCCCCGCCGTCATCCCAAAAAAGATAACCGTTCGTCCAGAGCGCGCCCAGAGGAAAACGTTTATAGTGCATTCCTACCTCCTGAATACCTGACCTGCTCTTTTCCCCTTCAAAAACCGGTTCATATTATATATCAGAAAGGCACGGCCCTTCATGCCTTCTTACAGCGTCCTGTCGTAGTGCTTAATCAGCGCCTGGGTCCCCAGGTCCCCCAGCCCTTTCTCTGCCAGCTCCCTGTAATTTTTCAGCGCCGCCTGGAGCACCTCAAGCTGAAGCCCGCTGTTCCGGGCCTCCTCATCGGCCAGTCCCATGTCCTTGATGAAGTGCTTCATGAAGAACCCCGGCGCGAAGTTTCCCTCAAGAATTTTGGGACCAAAGGCATCAAGCTGCTTGCTGCCTGCGGCCCCCGTCGAGACGGACTTCAGGAGGACACCGAGGTCCAGCCCCTTGGTCCGTGCGTAGGTCAGCGCTTCACAGACACCAGAGAGCGCCCCGGCAATCATAATCTGATTGGCGAGCTTGGCATGCTGCCCGCAGCCTGCCTTCCCTTGATAGTTAATGTTCGTGCCCATGGCGCTAAACAGCGGCAGGCAGGCGTCGAAATCCGCCTTATCCCCGCCCGCAAGGATGGAAAGCGTGGCGTTCCTCGCCCCGGTATCCCCGCCTGTCACGGGCGCGTCCATAACGTGAAAGCCCCTCTTCGTCCCTTCCGCGTAAATCTTTTCAGCCAAAGCAGGGCTGGTGGTGGTCATGTCGATGAGATAGGTTCCCTTCTCCGCGCTGTCCAGGATATTTCCCTTCGCGAAATAAACCTCCTCAACATCCTTTGGAAAGCCAACGATGGTGATGACCGCGTCGCACCCCTTCACGCAGCCTGCGATGGTTTCGTGGAACTGCGCGCCCTCTCCGATGACATCCTCAACCTTTCCCCTGGTGCGGGCAAAGATATGCAGCTCAAACCCGGCCTTCATCAGATTCCGCGTCATGCTCTTCCCCATAATTCCCAATCCGATAAATCCAATCTTCTTCACAGCTGTCCCTCCTCTGAAGAAATCACCTTTCTATTTTAGCTCAGAACGGGATAAAATACTTGCAGGTTAATCTGGCAGGAGGGCTTTAGTTTGAAGATACGGCGGCCGGTGTTGAAGGATCTTGACGAGGCGGGCACGCTTTGGCAAAGCGGCGGAGCCGTGTTGGAGCGCGCGGGGGGGGCGGCACGGGCATGGGCCTGTCCCCCAGGCCGTGTGCTGGCCGTACTGCCAGATCTTCGCCAGGCCACTGAGTTCACAGGCAATGGCCGCCGGCTGGGCCGCGAGTCCCTCCTCCTGAGCGAGCCGCCCCTGACCTCTCAGGGGATTGAAAGCCGCCCTCTGCGTCTGGAGCGCGGGGAGGTCCTTCGGCGCTGGGTCCAGGAACCGGAGGGAGTGCTGGCCGCGACGCCGGGCGCACTGATGGCCCCCTGTCTTCTGGGGACAGAGGAGCTGACTGTTCAAAAGGGGGAGGAATCCCGCCGGGACGGGCTGGTGGCCTGGCTTGACCGCGCCGGTTATCAGCGCGTGGATCTGGTGTGGTATCCGGGACAGTTCGCTGTGCGGGGTTTTATCCTCGACGTCTTTGACCCCGGACACGCTCTGCCCCTCCGATTCGAGTTTATGGACGACGCGGTGGATCGCATCGCCCCCTTCCACCCAGCCACCCAGAGGAGCGGAGGCCGGAACACAGGCCCCGTGGAGCTGAATGAAGTATCCCTCCACGGACTGGAGAAGGTGCGCCCGGCAGCCCCTGTGGCGCTTTTGCCTCAGGACACGCGCGTCCTGATTTGCGACCCGCGGCGGACCGAGACCCAGGCCCACTCCTTCGGCTGGCTGTGGCATGAGCTTTGTAATGAAGACATCCCCGAATGGGACGAAACGTTCCATGCTCTGGCGGAGTTCCCGCACCTCCGGCTGACGGACGCGGCGGAGGACGCCGACGCGGAGCTGCCCCTTGAGGGGCTGCCGCCCTTCCGCGGAGACGCCGGAGCGGCGGCGCGCCTGTGCGGGGAGCTCAGGGCGGAGGGGTGTTCCATCGCCGTCTACACCACGAACCCGCGTTTTCTCGACCTCGAGGGAGGGCCCCTGTCCGGGGCGGGGGCGCTGGACGTTCACGAGGGGAGCCTGACCTCCGGCTTTGTGGACAGGGCCGCCCGCCGCGCCTTCCTCTCCGATCGGGAGCTTTCCGGCATCACGGACAGTCTGGAAACGGCCACGGAGGAGGGAGCTCTCCTTGCCGGGAAGGGGGCCGTGCCCATCGAGTGGCGGGACCGGCTCTCGCCGGGGCAGCTTGTTGTTCATGAAGACTACGGGCTCGGCGTCTTCCGCGGCATCGAGACGGTCTCCCGCACAGGAGGAACGGGAGCCCTTCCCCCTGTCGACGCGCTGGTGCTGGAGTTCGCTCAGGGACAGAGGCTGCTTATCCCCGTGCTTCAGTCCTCCAGGCTGACGCCCCTGGCAGAGCACGAGAGCGACGAGACGCAGCTGGACAGCCTTCGCGGCACGCGCTGGAAGCACAGCGTGGAACGGGACCGCGAGCGCGCGAAGGAAGAGGCGAAGGTGCTGATGGAGATCTTCGCCCGGCGGGAACTGGAACGCCGCCCTCCCTGGGACGAACCCGGAGACCTTTACGACGAATTTGTCCGTGCCTTTCCCTATGTCGAGACGGCCGACCAGCTGCGGGCTGTGTCAGAGATTATGGCCGACCTGTCGGGTCCCTTCCCCATGGACCGCCTGCTGGTGGGGGACGTGGGCTTTGGCAAGACGGAGGTGGCGCTGCGGGCAGCCTTCCGCGCGGTCACGTCAGGACATCAGGTCTGCGTCCTTGTGCCAACGACCATCCTGGCCCAGCAGCACTACGCAACCTTCCAGTCCCGCCTCGCCGGGTTCCCCCTGAGTGTTGGGCTCCTGTCCCGCTTCGTCCCCAAAAAGGAGATGGCACAGACCCTCAAGAGGGCGGCGGAGGGGGGAGTGGATATCGTAATCGGGACCCATAAGCTGCTTCAGGACGGCGTTGCGTTCAAGCGGCTGGGGCTGCTTGTCATCGACGAGGAACACCGCTTTGGCGTCATGCACAAGGAGGGGCTGAAACGGGCCTATGGGTCGGTTGACATCCTGAGCCTGTCGGCGACACCCATCCCGCGCACGCTGGCCATGGCGCTTCAGGGCCTTCGCAGCATCTCCGTCCTGTCCACACCCCCTCAGGACCGCCTGCCGGTGACGACCTTTGCCGGCCCCTGGGACCCCTCCCTTGTGCGCAAGGCCATCACCTACGAACTGAACCGCGGCGGTCAGGTCTACTTCCTGTCCAACCGCATCTCCCGAATGGAGGACCAGCACAGGATGCTGACGGCCTTCTTCCCCGACGCGCGCATCCGCATCGCCCACGGCCAGATGCCGGAGCGGGTGCTGGAGAGCACGATGATGGAGTTTTACGCCGGCAAAACAGACATCCTCATCGCCACGACGATTATCGAGAGCGGGCTGGACGTGGGGCGGGCCAACACCATCATCATCGACGACTCCCAGGAGCTGGGTCTGGCGCAGATGTATCAGCTTCGCGGCCGGGTGGGCCGGCGGGGTGAGAACGCCTTTGCCTATTTCTTCTACCCCGACAGGAAGGGGCTGAGACAGGACACGGCGGACCGGCTGGAGGCCATTTCCACCATGACGGAGCTGGGCTCCGGCTACGCCATCGCGCGGCGCGACCTGGACATCCGCGGCGGGGGCGAGGTTGGAGGGACCAGGCAGCACGGCAGCAGCCGGGCCGCGAATTTTCACCTCTTCTACCGGATGCTGGAGCAGGAACTGGCACGTCTCAGGGGGTTTGAGACGAAGCTGACAGACCTCCGGCTTATGCAGGGCAGGCATATCCCCGGCGCGTCTATTCCTCCCGCCTACATCCCCCAGGAGGAGGTGCGCGTGACGCTCTACCAGCGGCTGCTGAAGGTCGTGGGCGTGGATGAGCTGTGTTCGCTCATGGAGGAGATGCGGGACCGTTTCGGCGTGCTGCCGGAGGAGACCCGGCTTCTCTGTGCCATGACGGCTATCCGCACCTTTGGCGGACGCTTTGGCCTGGAGACAGTGACCATTGGAGAGAAGGAGACGGCCGCCACGGGAAATCTGGACGAGCTGGCCCCACTTCTGAGAGAGGCTGGCGGCTGGATTGTACTGGGCTCTCACGCTGAGGGCCCGGCCGGGCTGCAGGGGGCCCTGGACCTCTTCGAGGCCATGAGGAAGGCAAACAGACAGCAACCAAAGGAGGCGGGCTGATGCTGCAGAATAGCCTGTTCGACGGCAGAAAAGTCATGATCTTTGATATGGACGGGACTCTGATTGACTCTGTGGGCATTTGGAACGCAGTGGACGAGGAGCT
>JAIKZX010000127.1 GCA_024681935.1 Fretibacterium sp. | reverse complement strand
GTTGATCCCCTTCTCAGCCGAGAAGACGCATTTGTCGTCAAAGTAGATATCACCCTCAGTGGGCATTTCCAGCCCGGCGATCATGCGCAGCGTCGTGGTCTTTCCGCAGCCGGAGGGGCCGAGCAGAGAAACAAAATCGCCGTCCCCAATGACGAGGTTCAGCCGGTCCACCGCCGGCGCGGGCGCCTGTCCGGCCCCCTTTGAAAACTGCTTTGTCACGTTGACTAATTTAATGCAAGGCATAGAGATCCTCCCAATCTGATTTTGCCGCGCCGCTTCGCGCTATTTTCCGCCGACGCCCTTTTCAATGGACGCGCCCGTCAGCCTCTCCACGATGAAGTTCATCATGAGCACGATAAAGATGATCAACAGGTTGATCGCGTTGCCATACTGCGCCCAGCCTTTTTCGTCGTAGAAGAAAAGCAGCGTGGTCAGCACGCGGTTGTTCGCCGTGACGAGAATGACGAACAGGCTCAGCTCCCTCATGCACGAGACGAAGGGCAGCAGATAGCCGGAAACGATGGTTGATTTCTCAATGGGGATGATGATCCGCGTCATCCGCTTGACCCACGGCACCCCAAGAATAACCCCGGCCTCCTCAATCTCCGGCGAGAGCTGGAGCATGGAGTTTACACCGCTTCGGGACGCCATCGGCAGATATTTCACCGTGCCGATGAGCGCAAGGATGGCAAACGTTCCGTAGAGCGGCGGAATGATCCCGCGCTGCTGGGAGAACATCGAAAGGTAGATTGCCGCAAGGGCCATCGACGGAATCAGATACGGGATAAAGGTCAGGTTCTCCACAACGCGGCTGAGGAGACTGCCCCTTCTGCGCACGATGGAATAGCCCGCGAGGAAGCCCACCGTGCCCGCGCCAATGGCGCAGGCGAGTGAAAGCCTGAGCGAGTTGAAGAGCGTGTTCCACACGTCCGCGTTGAGCAGTATGCCCGCCTTGTCCTGATAGTCGTTTCCGCCCTTGGAAATGCCAATCCAGAAGTCGAGCGTCATGTTGGAGAAGCTGTAATTGCCATCCGTCAAAATCAGCGATTGCAGAACAAACGAAACGAGCGGCACCAGCGACATACACAACACGAACAGGCCCACGAAGGCGGATATCGGCGTGCGGATCCTCCCGAGGCGGAACAGGGAGATGTTCGCGCTTTTGCCGGTCACGGTGGCATAGGACTTCCTTGTGCCGATGATGTACTGATTCACAAGCATGATAATGATTGAAAGCACAATCATCAAAATAGCAATGATATAGCCCACACCGGGGTTCGTGCCCTGGATGGTGGAGTACATCTCGGTCGTCAGCACATAGTAGCGCACGGGCAGCCCCAGGAACTGCGGCACCGCGAAGGAGCTCATGCTGCTGGAGAAGACGAGGATAATCGTGCTCATCACTGCAGGCATGACCATGGGGATGGTGATGCGGGTAAACATTCGCGCCTTGGTGGTGTTAAGAATAATCGCCGCCTCCTCAAGATTGGCGTCCATGTTCCGCAGCACTCCCCCGATGAGGATGTAGGCAAACGGCGCGTAGTGCAGGCCCGTGGTCAGGATGATTGGAAACGGGCCGTAGGCAAACCAGTTGGGGATTGCGATGCCGGTCAGCGCAGTGAATATCCCCGGAGCGCCGCCCACCACGGCATTTTTAAAAAAATTTCGCCACGCCAGCGCCAAGGTCCATGACGGCATGATGTAGGGAAAAATGAACAGCTTGGTGAGCGTCGTCTTCCACATCATGTCCGTGCGGGTGACCAGCCACGCAAAGCCGCCGCCAATCAGGATTGCCACAACACAGGTGAGCACGGAGGTGTAGAGGCTGTGCCACAGCGGCGTCCAGACCAGTATCTTGCTGTAATTGCTGAAAAACGCCCGGGCCCAGTGATACAGGGTGAAGCTCCCCACTGCCTGCCCTATGCGCGATTTCTCCGACGGATGGACCATAAAGGTGTCCTTCACTATCGAGAACAGAGGCAGCACGACAAGGTACGTCAGCGACAGCAGCAGCAAAATCAAAAGAATGTTATAGGGTTTGCTCAGAAAAGTTTTGACATTGTTCCATTTCCTGTTCATAGATGGTCTCCCTTATGGCGGTTTTTACCCAATGAAGGGTTGGAGGGACTTTAGCCGCTGAGGTTCGAAACACTTCATGAAAATCTGTAAGGGGACGGACTTGCCATCCCCCTACAGTCGAAACCCCCGCGGATACTATGATGTCTTCACCGCTTATTTGATAATCTTGATGAAATCCTCCACGTCCGCGCGGTTGGCAGCTGCGAAGACCGGGTCCTCCTGAATGAGGATCTTCTTCCATACGGTCACGGGAGAGTCGCCCTCAACCACGGCGATGGACTGATTGCCGGAGTAGTCGCCCATGCGGCCCTTCATGCCGACGTAGACGGAGCCGTCCCGCTGAACGGTCTTGCCGTCGCCCTGCCAGCCCTCCTCAGTGAAGAGCCAGATCAGGAACGCCTTGGCCAGATCGGGGTTGTCGGCGTTTGCGGTGATCAGGCCGTAGATCGGATAGATGAAACCGGCGACCGGCGCCATCTTTTCGACATAATTCAGGGTGAAATTGCCGGGCTTCTTCTTGCTGTCCTTGCGGTTCTTGACGTACTTGTTCAGCGTGATGAGCGCGGACCACTTTGTCGGGGCCTCCTGCTCCGGGTTGCCGATTGCCTTGGCGATGTTGCCGTCAGAATCGCCCGCCACAAGGCCGTTCTTATACATCATCTTGATCCACTGATAGCCGGCGTTGGGGCAGTCGTCGTCCAGCTGGATATCCTTGCCGTAATAGTCCTTGTACGCCTTCGCCAGCAGGGCCGCGTTCTCCTCGGAGGTCAGCATCACCAGGAAATTCATGTTGACGCCCTCCTTCTCCGGGTCCTTCATCTGGAGCGTGCCGGCGTACTTCGGGTCGGTGCAGTACCAGATGTTGCTCAGCTCGCCGTCGGGCATATAATCCGTGTTGTAGATGAACACCTTGTTGCAGTAGTCCCACACCAGCAGGGGCTTGCAGTCCGCGCCCACCTTGTCGAGGATCTCCTGGTTGTACCAGTTGTAGACATAGCCCTCCTCCACCAGCTCGGAGACCGTGCGCGCGCCGTCCTGAATAAAGATGACGTCCGCTCCGGAAACGCCGCTGGAGACCTCGGTGGCGACCTGCGTGATCTGGTTGTTGTCGCCGATCTGGACCCCTTCGACCTTGTCAAGAGGGATGCCAAACTTGTTGGCGAACGCCTCCACCGCGCTGACGGTGACCGAATGCGTGGTGTAGATGGTCAGTTTGTTGCCGTTGGCCTTGCCGGCCGCCAGCAGCTTCTCAAAGGTGGCCGTGTCGGGCAGGGTCCCCGGAGCGGCATACGCCGCGATGCTGAATGCCATCACAAAGCAGCAAAGCAATAACAGGAACTTTTTCATACAAATACTCCTTCTTTCTCCTAAAGATATAATACGAAAGTGCAAAAAAACCTAACGATAATGAAATTAAAACACATTTTTTTTGATTATGCAAGGTTTTCCTCAGGCCCTGAACGCACGTCTCCGGGCACGGGGCTGGCCGCATGGGCCGTGCCGGCGGTCAGCCCTGCCGCCGGCAACGCAGGCAAAACGTCAAGCTGCACTCTGATCTCCGTCAAAAGGACATTCCCGCTCTTCACGTCCCTGCGCGGCAGCGCGGTGAGCTTGCGCCGCTGGCCTTGCCGGCCGCGAGCGGTTTTTTTCGCAAAAAAAAAGGGCGCCCCCTGAGGGGGCGCCTGGTAAAGCTGCTGAGCCTTCAGATCCTCAGGGCCGAAAACCCCGGGATCCCGCGGATCTTTGATTTTTTTGCTATTTTGATTCTTTCACTTCGGGCTTTCCGGCATCCTGAGCGCTCTGTCGGTTGAACTCCTCAATGCGGTCGAGCTTCTGCTGGAAGCGCCATGTCCGGATCTCCTGCCTCAGACTGTCAATCTGACTATTCAGCTCAACGGCCTTTTTGCGGTCCAGGGGCCTTCTGGAGAGAACGTCCTCAAGGTCGATACGGAGCTTTGCCGCCTCAACGGTCTTTGCACGAATCTCCTGGGGCATATCCCGGGAAAAGTCTCCGCGGTGCGGAAAATATTCTCCACGGGGACCGCGGGCCTCCGGCCTGAAAGCGGGGCCTCTGCCGTGCCCAAACCCCATGCCGCCAAAACCGCAGAACCTGTCAGGCATAAAGCCGGGACAGGGCTGGAAATTCCCCATGCAGGGGTACTGCCATCCCCTATTTCCAAACGCCGGTCCGCCCCTGAGGGCAAAGCACTGACCATTGAATCCCTGTCCGCCCATCTGCGGGAAGGAACCCATCCTTCTTTCCATCGGCCCCATCGGCCCCCTGGGCCCCCTCGGCTCCATCGGCCCAAAACCCCGGGGATCCTCAGAGCCCGCCCTGGGCATGGAAGGGTTCTCTCCGCCATTCCACTGCTGTCCCCTCATGGAGTGATGCCCGCCGAAAGGCCCCATGGCCCATCCCTGTCTTCCGCCCCGTCCGTGGCTGGCAAACGCTGTGCCCGCAAGGCTCAATGTCCCGATGACCAACACCGCTATGACCGACATCTTCAATGACTTCATTTTCATGACCTCCTGTTTTGGCCCTTTGTTTCGGGCTTATCTCTTTCAACACTGACAGGATACCGCAGAAATGTGAGGCGAAGTTGAAAACTTTAAGGAGATTTTGTGAAGATGACAGAGCCGCTGCCGCGTGGGGAAAGGGCGCCCGTCTCCGGACAGGAGACAGGACGCCCGGTCAGATTGCCGCTGTTTGGCTGCCGCAGAGTCTTCTTGAAATAAGCACGTCAAAGAAGGAGATGAACGGCCCCATCCCGAACGCGGAAACAAGGGTTCCAAGCCCAATGACCCCGCCAAGCGCCCACGCGGACGCGACGCAGAGGGAGTCCGTGAATACCCGGCACCAGAAATATTTGTATCGACAGTGCTCCGAAAGGATGACCGACAGCGAGTCATACGGAGAAATTCCCCTTTTTGAGCTTTGGTACATGGAACATCCCAGCCCCAACACCAGCACTCCGCAGCACATCACGGCGAGGTGCGCGGGGAAACTGTCGCGCACGAGATGATTTTCCTCAATGACGGTCATGAAATACCCGCCGGTGGGCCCCACCGTGAACCAGTTGACAAACGTCCCGATGTTGATATACTCCCTTCCCATCGCAAATTCCACGACAAAGAAAAAAGCGCAGCAGACGATGGACATTATGGAAAACGAAACGCCGAGCGTGTCGCTCATCGCCAGGATGAGGCTGTTGGAGGGGGCCATTCCCAATGAGGAGACCTTAAACAGGGCAACGCCTATCCCCAGGAGAAAGTTCCCCAGCAGCATCACTGCCAAACGACGCGCTGAGAGCGCGCTGAGGGCATGCTTCATTTTTTTCGCCCGCTGCGGCTCCGGCAGGGATGAGTGCATTCAGAGCAGTTGCCCCCGCATCCCTGTGTGTTCCCCATGTACTTCAGCGCCCCGATGATTGCGGCCACAACGGCCAGACCGATGACGATATCCCAGACGTTCATAATCAGTCGATGAAGTTCGTCGCTATCTTCGGCTCGTACACCGGCGCGGGGACGCCGGCCTTCCGGCCTGCCTCGACGCACCGAAGCAGCCACGCCATGTTCTCCCCCAGCGTCCGCAGAGTCTGAAGGCCCTCCTTGTCCTTCATGACGTCATCCGGCGTCATGCCATGGACCTGATTCCAGTACTGAGAGGGGACGACCGGCATATTGCTTATCGTGAAGTATTTGTTGAGGCGGTCAAAGGCGGCCGTCGCCCCTCCGCGGCGGCAGGACACGACAGCGGCCCCCAGTTTGCCGGCCATGTGTTTTCCCCCGGCGAAGAACAGCCGGTCCATAAACGCCGTGAGCTGTCCGGACGGGCCCGCATAATAGACGGGCGAGCCGATGACCATGGCGTCAATGCCATCCAGCCGTTCGATGATCTCGTTGACCTTATCCTGCTGGACACATTTTCCTGTCTCAAAACAATGACCGCAGGCAACGCAGCCCGCTATGGGGCCGGCCCCGATCCAGAACATCTCCGTCCCGATGCCATGCTTTTTCAGGACGCCTTCCACCTCGCAAAGCGCGGTGAAGGTGCATCCCTTTTCGTGAGGACTTCCGTTGATCAGCAATGCTTTCATAAAGATTACCTCCCTCAAGGCATTATGAGAGTATTATACGCGCTTTGGGAAGCGGCGGGGTCACCGTCTCTCTGCCTTTTGCGGACCCCCGCTCCCGGGCGTGTCCCCGCCTTGTCGCCCCTTGATTGTCAATCCAGGCGCATTATGATATGTTTGTTAAAATCGTGAAGAAGAGAGGAAGGATAGGTCAAAGAAACTGTGAAATGGAATAACGCTTATCTCCATTATTTCGCGGTGCCTGTCCGCCTTCAGTTTGTTTATGGCGCTGAGGCTGCCGGTCAGGCAGGCGCGGGGCGGAGACGGGTTTTTCCCCATAAGAAGCTCATTGTGATCTGACTGAGTGATGCGACAATCGAAAAAGTCCGCGCGGCCCGGGCATTACGCTTTCCCCGGCGGGGACCCCGCAATATGAGCGCCGCCCGTTATGCCGCGTTTTTTTCTGAGCACAGGAGAGGGATCAGAATGTTTTTTGAGAAGAAGACAACGATTTTCAAAAAAAAGGACCGGGAGACCTGGCAGAATATCCGGGACCTGCTGAAAGCGGAGGGTTTCAGGGGCGTCCGCGCAAGTCATTATTTCGCTGACTCTCTGTGCCCCTGCGGCTGCGGCTCCAAACTGGACCCAAGGGACTATGGCGTGAAGGGAAAGATTGACAGGGATATATACTTTGTCGACGTAAGGAAGGACGATGCGGACAAGGCCATAGCCGTCCTTCAGGCGCACGGCATTGAGACTGCGTCAGGAGAGGATGCAGCCGAACCGCAGAGAGAGGACTGAGCGTCTTCACATAAAACAAGCGCCCCCTGAGGGGCGCCTGTTTTGTGCGGTTTTTTCAGAGCAGCGATGAAATGCACTTCGCCACCAGGCCCATGTTGGCCGTCGGCTCAAAACGCTCGACGACATTTCCCTGACGGTCAATGATAAACTTTGTGAAATTCCACTTGATTTCAGCGTTGTGTTCATAGTCGGGGTCAATCTTTGGAAGAATCTCCCTCAGTTTGTCCGCCATCTCCCCCTCCCCGAAACCCTGAAACCCCTTCTGTGATTTCAGGAACTTGTAGAGCGGGAGCGCGTTCTCTCCGTTGACCTCCGATTTTTTCATCTGAGGATACTGCGTGTCGTACTCTTTTGTGCGGAAAGCGTGAATCTCCCCGTCCGTTCCGGGGGCCTGAGCCCCAAACTGGTTGCAGGGGATGTCCAGAACCTCAAATCCTTTGTCGCGGCACTTTTCGTAAATTTTCTCAATAGCCCCGTATTGAGCGGTGAACCCTCACTCCGGCGCCGTATTGACGACAAGCACCACCTTGCCCCGGCAGGTCTCCAGCGGAACCTCGTTTCCCTGCCAGTCCCTGAGCGTATAATCGTAGAAACTCATCATTCTGCCTCCTTTATTCATTGTTCCACGGGGGTATACTTTTTCAGCAGTTCCCCCAGAATGACGCCATGCTTTTTCTCCTCCGCGGCAAACTTCTCAATTTCGTCCGCCGCCTCCCCGCAGCCCAAAGCCCGGACCTTCGCGGCGATCTCCAGCACCTGCTCCCCGCCTTTTTCCTCCGCCTTCTGCATGGAGAGGACCAGCCCCCAGATATCCCGGGGATATTGCCCGTTCAAAACAGCGTAGAACCCCGCGTGGACCGCTTCCTGATTGGCAATGCCAATAAAGGCGTCCGCGGCGTCCCCAAGCCCCTGTTCCCGCGCCAGCCGCGCCAGTGCATAGTACAGCATCGTGCCGCTGGCTTCGGCCTGTGCCGCACCGCTCACAAGCTTTTCCAGCTCCGTGCCACGGGTCGCGCCATAGATGGACATACTCTCACCTTCACTCCTTCAAAAAAATAAAACACATTAAAGATTTTATATGGAAAGCAAGGATAGTTCAAGCATTGCCGATCCGCTCATTCAGCTCAGCGCTTTTCGGGCTCTCCGCGACGTCACTGAGGCTATGCGGAAAGACACCGGCTTTAGGCGCGGCCTGCGCCGACGGATGATCCGTAAAGCGCCTCATGAAAGGGAACAGCGATACTTACAGTCATGCGCGCTGTCAACATAAGGATGGACAGAAAAATCGGAGACCGGCAGGTTGGATCCCGTCATTATGGACCGGACATCAACCTCTTTAATGATTACGTTCCCACCTCCATTCCCATCAGGATGACCTTGTTTTCGCGCTTAAACCCCTGCCTTTCATAAAACTCCGGCAGGAACCCCTCGCCGCAGGTGATGAGATGGATCCCGACAATTCCACGTTCCTTCATATCCCTCTTGCATCGTTTGATGAGCAATTTCGCAATCCCCCGTCCCTGACAGGCCGGATCGACTGCCAGATCGTTGATCTCAAAAGTGCGGCCATAGTGAAACAGCATCGAAGTGCCGATGAGGAATCCCACGACGCTGCCGTTTTCCATATACTCCAATCCATAAGCCGTTTTCGTCTCCAAAAGCTCCCGGACGTGGATCTGGGCGTCCTCCGGGTTCCACAGATCATTCCACGGCTCGCCGGAGAAGGCCGCAGCGTATATCTCACCGTACCGGGCGACGTGGTCAATCGTGGCCGGATAGATATTCACAGTGCATCCCTCACTTTCTGATAAATTGTTCATCGGTTGCTGTTTTTCCGCTTACAAAAGTCTCCGCCGTCATACCCGGTTCACCTCTTCCCCGGAACACCGCCGGCCGTTCTCCAGCGCGCCATAGCTGAGCGCCTTCTGACTGTCAGGAGTGAATCGTTCCCCGTCATCGGGAGCCAGGGGAACAAGAATAACCTCCGCCACGTTTTCACCCCGCGGATACAGAGAACACCCCTTCAGAAAAATCCGGCGCCGTTTTCCGCCTGCACTCCTCCCGGCCCTCCCGGCCGGGCCGTGCGGCAAGGCGCGGGGGGCTATATCATCACCGCTCCCCCGCCCCACTTCCTCCCGGCTTCGTCCCTTGGGACCGCCACATGCATGAACGTGGGGTACTCCTTCACCTCCCAGCCGGGCAGGATGAACATCCGCCGCGTAAGGGCCCTGAAACTTCTCATGTCCGCGTTCCCCAGCGGCGCGATGTCCGCCGCGCAGCCCAGCAGGTGACGGCTCCTCGCTGCCCCGCCCACCTCCACGTTGTGCTTTTCACACCGAAAGCCGCTGTTTATCCTCACCGGGCAGCCCCAGGCCGCCCGGAACAGGTCAAGCCAAATCACCAAAAGCCGGGCCGTCTGCCCCTGCCCGCAGCAGGGGCACTGAAACTCTTCCGTCCTGAAAAATTTTACATCATATTTCATCACTGCTGCCCCGCCTCCTCTTCCGCGTAGGCCCTCCAAAGCCGCCTGGTCTCCTCATCCTCGTTCAGCGGGCTGATGGCACAGACGGAACAATGCCGCAGCCGGTCAATGGACGCCCGCAAAAGTTTCAGCTCCCGCTCCATCCGCAGCAGCAGAAAGGCCGACACGGCAACGGAAAAAGCCTTGTCAATCATGCCGCCGAAAACATTCTCCACTCCCTTCACCTCCTCCTGAAAAAAAAGGGGGGCGCGTCCGCCCCCTCCTTCCGTACGGTTTTTTGCTTTGTCCCTCGTCAGCTCAGAGGAACTTCCGTGGTGGTGGTGGTGATTTTCTCGATCTTCGTCGCCTCCACCGGCACCACCGTGTAGATCTGCCCGTTGGCGACAATCCCGCTGGAAAGCGCCTGCATATCACTGTCCTGCACGGATGGATCGATGTCCGCGAAGGTTCTGGACAGGGAACTGCCCAGACCGTCCCTGAAAGAGAACTTCGCCGTGGTTTTCGTCACGCTCATCATTCTCACCTCCTTTCAATGTCTGCCGTGAGGGAAGCACCCCTCCCCGGTAACCGCGGCTTCTGCTG
Organism: Fretibacterium sp.; assembly: GCA_024681935.1. GTDB lineage: Bacteria > Synergistota > Synergistia > Synergistales > Aminobacteriaceae > JAFUYV01. Next base: position 16,856 of record JAIKZX010000127.1, on the reverse strand, counting down.
CCCGCGGTTACTCGTCGGACAGCTCAACGGTCTCCGTCTTGGTGATCGTCAGCACAGGATGGGCAACACACGCGCTCAGAAGAGCCGCCACGTTGTAGAGTTTCGTGTTGTCCGCCCCGGCACTGAGGCCGGTGATTCCGACGCTGCCCCTTACCAGTTTTCCGCTGCTGTCCGTCCCCTTGTTGGTAACAAGGGCCGCCCTGCAGCTGACCGGCGTCGTCATGATCATGGTTCTCACCTCCTTTCAATAATGAAACTCAGAGGGGATGTGATCCCCCTCCGGATCCCAAAAAGAAAAGCGCCCCCGTGTTTCAGAGGCGCCTGGGATATCCTTGCCAGTTCCGCGATGATAACAGTGTATCATGGCAAAACAGAAAAACAAGGTGGAAACAGGCCGGATACAGGGCGGAAAAAGGCCGGGAAAAAGCCGGGTTTCGGTTTAACCCTTATAAACACAGATATTCCCTTGCCGCCCTCACCAGCTTTTGACGCCATTCCTTGATGCTGGTCATGCTTATCCCCAGTTTTTCCGCCGCCTGAGGCCAGGTGCCGCCGGCAAAATAACGCAGCTCCAAAAGCTGCAGCATATCCCTGTTCTGCGAATTTTCAAGGCCGTAGGCCTCGCTCCAGTCCCGGACCATCCGGGTGATGGGGGCGGTCCTGTTCTCCAGCTCGGCTATCCGCCGCTCAAGGCTGTCTATCCTCTCCATCCGCCACGCCACCGGGTCGGAATGGCCGCCGCCGCTGTAAATCGGTTCGTATGTCTGCGCCTTCACCGTGGAGCCCGTCGCCAAAAGGCTGAGCTTTTCGCGCAGCGTATCTATCCTGGACAGATTGAGTTTGTATTCATAAAGACATTTTTCGGCAAACTGGAGGAGCGCCCTGTCCTCATTTTCCGTCTCCGCTTTGCGTTCATTCCCCCTCCCCGGCATTCCTCCACCGGTCTGCGGGCTGAAACAACCGGCCTCCGCCGAATAATAATTCTTAAGATAATCCTGAGATATAACGGTCATCGTCTTATTCCCCCTTACGATAAAATAAGGCCGGAGCGAATGTCCTTACACGCCAGGCCAGGTATGGACCTCACCTGACTCCGGTGTGCAAGACATTCTGCCCCGGCCTCGTCCTCTGATAACGGCTGCGCGCGACTGGCAGATATTCAGCTGCGCTGTTGTGCCTGGCAGGCTACTCTCCGGTGCCGCCGAGTTTCACAACAGTTCTTTGCTCTTAAAACCCTGCTTATTTGAAAACTATATGGTCGACCGCCTTTCCGGCAACATCCTCCACAATCTCCTCGATTGTCATGAAATCGACCTTGCTCTTTCGCTCAACAATCATGAGCGGGATTCCCCTGACGATTACCCTGTCACCATAACGCAGACCCGTACGCCGCGTCCTGAGATTTCCGGTCTTCGTCACCAACGCGTTTTTCAGGAGCTTTTCTTTTACTCCATCCATTCTTTCTGTCCTCCGGAACGAAGACGGCAACAGCCGGTTCTGCAGCAAATCTCACGATTTGAGATACACCTCCCCTGTCCGCCATGGTCATTTTTTTCCAACTCCATCGTCTACCTCCTGCGTTCTAAAAAATGTATTGTGAATTTTACAATAGTCTTAGAAGCCTGTCAAGCAAATATGATATTTACAGTGAATTTAATATTTTTCCCTTGCTTTGATTTTATGAATAGTGTAAAATGACGGGCAGGGGGAGATGATCATTATGGATTTTGGGCGGAAGATCAGGAAGCTCAGAAAAGAAAAAAGCATGACTCAGCAGAATCTGGCGGATGCGCTGGGCCTGCACATGAATACGATAAGCCATTGGGAAAATCTGGAATATCCCTTTGCGGACATCAGGAAGCTCTCCAGGCTCGCGGAAGCGCTGGGGACGTCGGTCTCTTATCTCCGGGGGGAGGAGGGCCCTCAGCCGGGGCATTCTGCCGGACAGGAGCCGGCGGCAGAAAAGACAGACGGCACGGATAATCCGCACGTCAGCAAGGCGACCCTGGATCTGGAGGCCATCATGAAGGATCTGGTCTACCGATATCCGGATCTCGCCATCGGGTTCCGGGATACCCGGGAGAACTGGGATACCCTGCCTGAAAACGACAAGGAATCCATCGCGGATGCTTTGATGCTGGCCTTTGGTCCTGACGGGTATGTTCCCAGGCGTCTCAGGAAAGAGGGCCGGTGCGGGAGGGTGTAGCCCATGCTCCCAAGGATTGAGGCCCGAAAATTGCTCCAGCAGTTTAAGCTCAACACTCTGCCCATCGACCTGACATCGCTGTGCACCTCCCTGTGCATAGACGTTTTCTATGATTCCATGACGGGACTGGACGGCTTTTTTGTCCAAAACCAGGAAAGACAAAAGATCATTATCATCGTTGGGGACTCCGTGGGGCTGTGCCGGCAGCGGTTCAGCATCGCGCACGAGCTGGGACATATACGGATGCATCACGGGCGCGTGGGATTCTCCATCGCGGGGAAGATTACCCGCTCTCCCCATCTGGAGGCCAGCGCCAATATGTTCGCTTCGGAGCTTCTTATGCCCAAGATGCTGCTGCAGCGGTTTGGCTTTCTTTCGCCGGAGCGGATAGCCGATCTCTGTCAGGTTTCTCTGGAGACGGCCGTCATCCGGGCAAGAGAAATGGGATGGGCCTGAGAAAGAGGCCTGTCAGCAAAAGCTAAACCCCTGGCATAGGCGCACCCCGTCTGAAAAAAGAGCGGATGGAGACGGGGTGCGGTCTGAGCCCGGCAGACAGTTCAGCCGGACATGCGCTCCCATCCGGTGCGGCTGCCGGGTATAATATAATGGAGTATCAAGATAAACGAGGGGTGCGGCATGAACAACATCAGGGGAATTTACACGAACGTCAACGACATCAGGACAAGGGTCTTTGCGGAAGTTGCCAGACTCTCCTACGACTACAAGGAGGGGGATCTTTCAAAGCTTGAAGAGATTCCTTACACGATTATCCCCGGCGAGGTCTCTGTTTACAGGGAGAGCGTCTTTCTCGAACGCGCCATCGTCCGGGAGAGGATGAGGCTGGCGATGGGGCTCGACGCGCGTTCCGCAGCCGACCAGGCTCCCGTTTCCTACAGGGCGGAAGAATGTGTCAAGCCCGAAAAGTACTACGAGCCGCCGCTCATCAACATCATCAAATTTGCCTGCCACGCCTGCCCGGACAACGTCATCAAGGTCACGGACGCCTGCCAGGGCTGCCTTGCCCATCCGTGCAAGGAGATATGCCCCAGGGGCGCCATAACCATTAAGGGCGGAAAATCCCATATCGACCCGGAGAAATGCGTCCGGTGCGGCAGGTGCATCGACGTGTGCCCCTATGGCGCCATCATCAGGCTGAAACGCCCCTGCGCCTCAGCCTGCGGGATGAACGCCATCTCCTCAGACGAGTACGGCAGGGCTCAGATAGACTACGACAAGTGCGTGTCCTGCGGAATGTGCCTGGCGAACTGCCCCTTTGGCGCCATTGCGGACAAGGCGCAGATATTCCAGACAATCCAGGCGATACGCAGCGACGTTCCCGTCTACGCGGCCGTCGCCCCGTCCGTGGCAGGGCAGTTCGGCCCGGCCATGACCTCGGGGAAGCTGAGGCCGGCCCTCAGGGCCCTTGGGTTTGTGGACGCGGTGGAAGTCGCTATCGGCGCGGACCTCTGCACACTGGAGGAGGCCAAGGATTTCATGAGGGAGGTGCCGGCGGAGAAGCCTTTTATGGCTACCTCCTGCTGCCCTGCCTGGGCTATGATGGCAAAAAAACTATTCCCGGACCTGAGCCGCTGCATCTCAATGGCGCTGACGCCCATGGTCCTCACGGGCAGGCTCCTCAAAAAGCAGCATCCGGGCTGCAAGGTGGCCTTCATCGGCCCCTGCGCTGCCAAGAAGCTGGAGGCGGGGCGGCGGACCATCCGAAGTGACATCGACTTTGTCCTGACCTTTGAGGAACTGCGGGGGATGTTCGAGGCGCGGAACGTGGTGTTTGAGGATCTGGAACCAGCTCATTCCATGCACGGGGCCAGCGCGGACGGCCGCGGGTTTGCGGTCTCGGGCGGCGTGGCGGCAGCGGTGGTCAACTGCGTTCACGATCTTTACCCGGACAGGGAAGTCAAGACGGCGGGAGCCAACGGCCTTGAGGAATGCCGCAAGCTGCTCTCCCTGGCAAAGGCCGGAAAGTACGACGGCTATCTTCTTGAGGGGATGGCCTGTCCGGGCGGCTGCATCGCCGGCGCTGGGACCGTTCAGCCCATCGCCAAATCCGCGGCGGCGGTGAAACACCATAAGGATATCTCCACACACCAGCATTCCACTGAGAGCAACTACACAGATCTCCTTGAGGGCCTTGAGGAAGGGCTCTTTGACGCGCCGGAGAACGATTGAGACGAGAAGAAGCCCCTCTTCGCCGGACACACGCTGAGGCGGCACTGCGTCAGCCGGACCTGAATCCCTGCCCCCTGCGGCAGATCCCTCAAAGGGGTTCAGGTCCGGATTTATTGTTCAGGCAGCCTCCCGGATTACATCAGTATTCTCGTATATACCTTGTCACTTCATCCTTATCTTTACAATCCGCATCTTTACGATGTTGTCGCACAGCCTGATCATCAGCTTGTGCACAAATCCGACATCCGGGTAAATGTCACGGTAGCCTCTCATATAGCTTTTGGCGCTTACCGACGCGAAGTTTTCGCTCCAGTCCTCAAGCTCCTTCGGATCCTCCAGTGAGAAGAAGGCTCCTACGTCCGTAATTCCCGCTTCCCTGAGCCACGTCTTAGTCATCATCCTGGCCCCGAGCCGGTTGCAGGTATCAAACACCAAAACAGAGCCGGGAAATCGCTTTGCTATCTCAGAAAAGAGATTTTTTACATCCTCCGTCCTGAAGTAATAGAAAACTCCCGTGGCGTAAAAAACGGCGCCCTCCCATGCTTCAATTTGATCCATCCAACTGTAATCGTTCAGATCGCAGCCGATGTTCCTTTCCCGTTCTCCTGGGGGGAGAATTTCATTCCGTATCGTGATGACATCCGGCATATCGATGTTGAAGCCCAGGCAGTCGCCGTTGCCGCATCTCCTGAAGGTATCATCCAGACCGCAGCCGAGGTTGACGACAGCAGCCTTCGGACGCTCCTTCAAATAGTCCCTTACCTCGCAGCCAATATCGTACTGCCGCTGCGCCACCTCCAGCGCTCCGAAAAGGCCCGCCGTGGATTCCATCTTTTTGCCCTTTTCGGCAAAGTCATAATCGAGCAGAGAGCAGATGCGCTCCGCCTCCGGGTCTTTAAACAGGTGCGGAAAATGCTCCGAGCAGACCCTGCGCCCGTACAGGGGAATCACAAGCGTCTCCTGCACTGTGTTCGGTTCAATGTGATATTTGTTCATGATACGGCTTTCCTGTATATTCATAAAAGGGTGTCTCGCGTACCGCAAACAGGCTGACATTCACGCAAGCGCTTCGGTTCCGAATTCTCATGATGGCCTTCTGCGTTTCCACGGGATGCAGCGGTTCACTCGTTTCAGGTATTGACTGTATTCATCGCCGTAAAGATCAAGCAGCCATTTTTCCTCCGTTCTTTTCAAAACGGCCGTCATAATGCCCCAGTTGATTATCAGCGGAATCAGGAGAAAAACATTGTGCCACATCAGGCTGATTCCAAAAATCAGAATCCACCATCCGCTGTACATGGGATTTCTGACCCAGGCGTATATTCCGTCTATTTTCAGCCTGTTTTCGGATATGTTCCTGCTCATGCCGGAGCCGACCGCACCGATAAACCAGATAACCAGTCCCAAGACAATCAGCACCCCGCCGATGATACGGAAAACCACAATCCACAGACTGCTGAGAATGCCGATTTTCAGCACATAATTAAACAGAACAACGGCGGCTGCCGTAACGCCTGCCATGCCGTAAACGATGTATGGCCCCACACCGAATAAAGGCAGCTTCTGCCCTTCCTTAACATAATTCCTCATCCTGCTTCTTTGCCAGAACCGTAATCCAGGGCTTTGTCTTATGATGGTCAGTCTTTACCTCTGTAAATCCGGCTGTCCTTAGAGCTGCCTCTATATCCTCCGGCGTGTAGCATTTCATGCCGTCTATAATCTTCTCAAACTTGAGGCTCGCCTCGTCCTTCCCGTCAGATTCGTTCACGATCATAAATACGCCACCCGGTTTTAAGACATTGAAAACCTCTGTAAAGCACTTTTCAAGTCCCGGCCAGAAATAAATCGTTTCAAATGCCGTGGCAAGATCATATTCTTTCTCCGGCAGATCAAGATTTGAGACATCTCCCTGCCTTACCGCACATCGGCCGCTTTCTATCCCGGATTTGTTATACTCTGCTGCTTTGGCAACTGATACCTCCGAATAATCAATAGCGGTTATCCTTGCGGAGGGATATTTCTTCATCAGCTCTCCCGCATTTCTTCCTCCGCCGCAGCCAATCTCCAGCATTTCCTCCGGATTAATCCCCGTCAGGTGAGACATCCCCCAGTCTGCCATTTTTGCATGACCGCCGTTCATGCCGTTTACCATTATCCTGCCGAGGAAACCCTCCGGCTTCCTTGTTTGATTTACAAACTTCTTAAAAAGTCCCATTATAAAATTTCTCCTTTCCTGAAAGCCGCAAAATATACCTGCCTTGCTGGGGGGAAAACAGACCTCAGCATCGCAGTTCGCAGCCATCTGGCCGCACAGTATGATATCTCCCGGATTGGGAGGCAAGATAAAGCCGCCGCCAGGGAGATACAAAGCCGCCCTTTCGGTGTGATGCCCTTTTCCTTTACCCCACAGCAGGCTGCACCGTCTGTGTGTTGCCGTCTATATTAAAATCAGCCATTTTCTTGCAGGGGACCCTGAGCGGTTTCCTCTGCTTCTCCCTGCAATTCTCAGGAAGCCTCTCAAAATCCTTTCCCTGTTTGTCCAGCATCCTGCTTACGCCATTCCGTTTAAATCATCCGCTGATTGTCCCTGCCTGTCTGCGAGGAATTGCCAATAACACAGAACAGGTTTTCTTTCCTTGCGATTTTCACATCCGTAAAACCGGCATTTTCCATGAAAGACTTTATTTGTTCCGCTGTATACCTTGTCATGCAGGGAACCTTCTTTTCCCAGTCAATCTCAGGGTCACCGTAATTATTAATCACAACAAAACGGCCGCCTGGCTTTACAACCCGGAAAACCTCTTTGATATTTTCTTCAGTGTCCGGCCAGAAAAATACGGTTTCAAAAGCGGTCACCAAATCAAAGCTGTCCGCGTCAAAAGGCATCTTTTCCACGCTTCCCTGGACGATCTCCACTCTGTCCTCACCCTTGTTGACTGCCTTTGCCTTTCTGACGCTCTCGGCGGATATATCAAAGCCCACCATCTTTCCCTTTGAGCAGCGGGAGAGCATCCTTTTGATGTTAAACCCTCCGCCGCAGCCGATATCCAGAATATCGGCCTCTTCCGGTATATCAAACTGTGTAAATCCCCACTCCGCCATAGGAAGGTGTTCTTTGTCCATGATCACAAGCATGAGTCTTCCAAGCAGCCCCTCAGGGTTTCCAAAATTGTCTGTAAATCCCATGGCTGTCCCTCCTCGTTTGCATATTGGCCTGCAAAGCGTGTGAGCCTCTCCCCATGTCGTTTTTATACGCCATGCCGCAGAGCTTTACTTTATAAACGATCTGGTTCTCACCAACATTTTTTCATGCTGCATCCATTAAAAACAGAAGTTTTTTCAGGCGTTTCCTCCTCAGTCAGAGGACCCTGACTCCCCGGGTTAAAAAAACAGTGCCTCTCATCCCCTCCGTTCGGGGCAAAAAGCCCCGCCTGGCAAGGGTCAGAAACGAATCCCTAAGCATAGTGACCGTCACAGCCCTGAATTATTCTTTGGCGGCATGGCAGGCTCCGCAGCCGGCACAGCCTCCGCAGCATGAGGATTCTTTCTTTTTTTTATTTTTTGCTATACTCCGGACAGCAGCCGTGACCGCCGCCAGAATGACAGCTATCACCACAAGATCGGCAGCGTTCTCAGAGAACCATGTCATCATCTTCAACATCTCCTGAAGAAATTTTAAAACAGAGACAGAAAAGCCCCTCTCAGCCGGGTTGCCTGTGAGCTTTTATAAACGGCGGAGAGGGGCTTGTGTCATAAAAAAATCCGATTATGCCTTAACTAAAGTTATCCTCCGCTTTTCCTCTCTGAAGACTTACGCTTCCTTATAGGGGCGGAAGATCTGAACCAGCATCAGAAGAAGGAGGACAACCGCGGCTCCCAGCTCAAATTTGCTGAAGCTCCCGACAAAAAAGCCGCCGATCTGATAGACCATAAAAGCAACAGCATAGGCAAACACACACATATAGCCAATGGCAAAGATTGTCCACTTTCCATTGTTCATCTCCCGCTTGATTGCGCCCATCGCCGCGAAACAGGGGGCGCACAGCAGATTGAAGATCATGAAAGCGAAAACGGCCAGCTGTCCGTGCCCATTGGAGAATTTGTTGAAATCTCTTGCCACGTTGCCCCAAATCTGCGAGCCTTCTTCGTCCAGCTCTTCCATAACAGGCTCGTTGTTCTCATCAAAGACAGGCTTGCCCGTCTCCTCATCCACAGCCTGCTGCGCCACGGAATCGTAGTTATAAAGCACGCCGAAGGTTCCGACGACCTCCTCTTTTGCCACAAGGCCGGTGATAGTCGCCACAGCGGGCTTCCATGAACCAAATCCCAGCGGTTTGAAAACCGGCGCAATAACGCTCCCGACATCCGCAAGGATGGAATTGTCCATGGCGACGACCTCGTTCTCCGGGATACCCATCTTATCCGCAATGCCGGCGATGTACTCGTCCGTAACCAGCGTTTTATCCTCAAACAGCTTTTCAACCATGCCGAACTTGCCGTTGACCGTGCCGAAACTGGAAAAGAACCAGATGATAATGGCACTGAGCAGGATGACCGTTCCGGCGCGCTTGATGAATGACCAGCCGCGCTCCCAGGTGCCCCGCAGAACATTTCCGGCGGAGGGGATATGATATGCCGGCAGTTCCATGACGAAAGGCGCCGGGATTCCGGCAAACATCTTTGACTTCTTCAGCATGACACCAGAGATAATAATTGCCGCCACACCGATAAAGTACGCTGACACAGCAATCACTCCGCTGCCGTTAAAAAGCGCGCCGGCAATCAGACCAATGATGGGCATTTTTGCTCCGCATGGGATGAAACAGGTCGTGATAATCGTCATGCGGCGGTCACGTTCATTCTCAATCGTACGGGAAGCCATAACGCCAGGCACTCCGCAGCCCGTTCCCACAAGCATGGGGATAAAGGATTTGCCGGAAAGGCCGAAACGGCGGAAGATGCGGTCCATGATGAAGGCGATGCGCGCCATGTAGCCGCAGTCCTCCAGAATGCAGAGCATCAGGAAAAGGACCAGCATCTGCGGAACAAATCCCAGCACCGCCCCCACGCCCGCGAAGATACCGTCAGAGACAAGACCGATGAGCCAGTCTGACACTCCATAGCCCTCCAGCAGCGCGCGGGAGCCGTCTGTCAGCCACTCGCCGCCCAGGACGTCGTTCGTCCAGTCCGTCAGGAAGGTGCCGAACGGGCCCATGGCAACCCAGTACACAAACCACATCACCGCTGTAAAAATAGGCAAAGCGAGGATACGGTTTGTGAGGACCTTGTCGATTTTATCCGAGGTCGTCAGCAGCCCGCGATCTGCCTTCTTATAACAGCCCTTCATCAGCTCCGCAATATAAACGTACCGCTCGTTGGTGATGATGCTTTCCGCATCGTCATCCAGCTCCTTTTCTGCCGCCTTAATGTCCCTTTCAATGTGTTCGATCGTCTCAGCGGGCAGATTGAGCTTGCGCATGACCTTCTCGTCACGTTCAAACAGCTTTATCGCGTACCAGCACTGCTGCTCCTCAGGAAGGTTGTGAACCGTTACCTCCTCGATATGAGCAAGAGCGTGCTCCACAGCGCCGGAGAAAGTATGCTGCGGGACAGGCCTGGCTCCCTTTGCGGCTTCGATGGCGGCTTCAACCGCCTTTTCAAGGCCGTCGCGCTTCAGAGCGGAGATCTCCACAATGGGGCAGCCCAGCCGCCTTGACAATTCCTCTGTATTGATTTTGTCACCGCTGCGCCTCACGATATCCATCATGTTCAGCGCAATAATCATGGGGATGCCCAGCTCCGTAAGCTGAGTGGTGAGATACAGATTGCGCTCAAGGTTGGTGGCGTCCACAATGTTCAGGATAACGTCCGGCCGCTCGTCAATCAGATAATTACGGGCTATGACCTCCTCCAGCGTATACGGAGAGAGCGAGTAAATGCCCGGCAGGTCTGTAACGATGACGTCAGGGTGTTTAGGCAGACGGCCCTCTTTCTTCTCCACCGTCACGCCGGGCCAGTTGCCGACATACTGATTCGTTCCCGTCAGCGCGTTGAAGAGCGTCGTTTTGCCGCAGTTTGGGTTTCCCGCAAGCGCGATGCGCAGAGTTTTCTCCATAACTTCGTCCTCCCTACTCAACTTCAATCATCTCTGCATCCGTCTTGCGAATGGACAGCTCATAGCCGCGCACATTGACCTCAATGGGGTCTCCAAGCGGCGCCACTTTGCGAACAAAAATCTCAACACCCTTTGTGACGCCCATGTCCATGATTCTGCGTTTTGTGGCGCCTTCCCCATGCAGTTTCACCACTCTGCAGGTTTCGCCGATTCCAACTTCTTTCAGCGTTTTCAAAAAAAATTCCTCCTCTTTGTTCAGATCATGATTTTTGCGGCCATTTCCCTGCTGAGGGCGATACGGGATTCCTTCACCTTTACAATCAGGCCGCTGTCATTCGTGGAAAGAACCGAAACAACACTCCCAACAACAAACCCCAAATCCTCCAAATGTTTTTTTATTTCAGGACTGCCGCCCACCTTCCTGATGATAATCTCCTCTCCTACATCTGAGAGCATAATAGGCATCATGAATAAAACCTCCCTGTAAGGGCACGAATCAGGACATCAAGTGATTCTCATCTTCCGGTTTTTCCCCAGGGGACATCATGAAAAAAAACTGCAAAAGGATGACCATCACCGTGATAAAAACGCCGAAAAACCGCAGCCCATCAGCATTCTGTCACTCTTCAACCACGTTCATGCCAAAAATGCCCCGGACAGCTTGAAAGCCGGCCCCGGAACAGAGAAAAAAATTCAGCCGCAGATAAATTGGTGCAATCTCATGATAGCTCCTTTTCAGAGTTTTCCATATCCAAACCACACGCCATGAATTATACTGAGGGCTGTCAGATAAGTCAAACTTTAATCAGACAGCATCCTCTGAGAGGCCGGGAAGGTTTTTATCCAGGTTGTGTAATCAAGGCAATTTATGAGGATTTAGAAAGAAAAAACAAACCGAAGGATAAAGGAGGCAGGTCAGAATAATTGTTTGTACACTAACAATTGGGGGCGCTGCCGAAGTATGCCAGTCTCCCTGACAAGGCAATGGACGACATCAGCGGGGTCCAGACAGGACTCCCGCCGTTCATTGTCAGCCTGTTGCCGGCCTTCTGCGGCCGCGCACAGCGGCCGCTTCGGCAGCCCCGGGCAGGATGGCTGCAGATTATTGAGCTGCCTTACCTGTCAGCAGATCCCTCGCCGCCGGAAACCCATAGGCCGTCTCCGCGCACTTCACGGCACGAAGGATAGCCCCGGACACCACCTGAGCCGCCAGAGAGCCGACAACATCCTGATCTGCAGCCACATCCCCCAGCGACACCGAGTAAATGCTGTCACCGTCGGCTGTCGTGTGGACAGGCCTTATAGAACGGGCATAGCCGTCATGGGCCATTTCCGCAATCTTGCAAAGACTGGTCTTTTTAAATTTCGCATTGGTCAGGACCACGCCAAGGGTCGTGTTCTCAATAAATCGGTTTTCTCTGGCGGAATAGTTTCTGTAAAGTTCTTCATCGGTTGCGCGAAAACCCGTTTTATCATCGGCGAGAAGACCGGCGACCTTCGTGCAGTTCTTCAAGTCAAACACATCCCCCAAAGCGTTCAGGGCGACGACAGCCCCAACCTTCAGTTCCCCAAGCTGCACGGCGTAAGCTCCAATGCCGGACTTCATGCAGTAATCCATGCCCAGCAGTTTACCCACGGTCGCGCCCGTCCCCGCGCCGTAATTGCCGTCACGGTAATTCCACTTCTCAGCTCCGACGCAGGCCTGATACCCCATCTCCCTGTCCGGCCGCGTGAAAGCGTCGCCGACGGTCAGGTCAAAGAGACAGGACTGACAGACCAGCGGCACCTTGGTCACGCCCACGTCAAAGCCGATGCCCCGTTCTTCAAGATATTGCTGAACGCCCCCGGCCGCGTCCAGGCCAAAGGCGCTGCCTCCGGACAACAAAATGGCGTGTATGGCCTCCGCTGCCGCTGTGGGTTTCAGCAGCTCGCTCTCCCTGGAGGCCGGGCCGCCCCCCATGACGCTTAAACCGGCAGGAGCCCCTTTTTTGAAGATAAAAACGGTGCAGCCTGTTCCTGCGGCTTTATTCTCTGCACTGCCTACTGCAAGGTTTTCAAAATCCCTGATACTGATTTCTTTCATCAAATTGATACCTCCGCTGGCGTCAGCTGAAACAGTGAATACAAAAAGGATAACAGCCATCAACGGGAACCATCGCATTCTTTTCATGAGAACCCCTGCCTTTTCATAAATTCTGCAGCTCTGCCCGGCGTTCTTCCCCTCACCTCTGTGAGAGAACAGACACTCCATCAACGATTCCATCGAATCGTCCCCTCTCTGTTCTCTCCCCCGTTCTCTCCCTGGTAATCCTGCCGGGGCGGCAGGTTCCCTGTCCGGGGATACGCAAGACGTTTTGTTACAGACTCTTCGTCTTAAAGAAGTTATGCAGCGTGGCGAGGATGTCCTCCTGATTCGTGGACTTCAGGATATAGCCATCCGGCTTCAGGCTCATGACCTTCATCACGCTTTCACGGTCGTTCTTGCCCGTGAGGAAGATCACAGGGATTTTTTTGGTGGACTGCTCGTTTCGCAGCATTTTAAGTATCTGCGGTCCGGGCGTAACAGGCATATCATAATCGAGCAGGATAAGATCCACCGTATGACCTGCCAGATATTCGATGCCCTGTACCCCCGAGCTTGCCGCGGCCACCTTGTATTTCGGCCCCAGACAGCCTTGCATCATCCGCAAATACGTGGTGTCGTCGTCCACAAGAAGAATCGTCTTCTCCCTGCTGTTTCCCTTATCTGAACTGAGCAGCGTGACAATCTCCGCGGCGAGATTCTTGACGTCAAAAGGACGGGGAAATTCATGCACAGGCACTTCCTTGTGAATGCTGTTCCTGACCTTCTCCAGCTCTTTGTCATACCCCACGAGACAAAGCGGCTTCCCCGTGTCGAAACACAGTTTGCCCAAATAGATCAGGAAATCCTGAGCGTCGAAAACATAATCTCCCGTGAAGAACACAATAACATCCACGCCGCCCTTTGCCGAATCAATCTTCCTGACGACCGGCTCGACAACGGCGGAATCAATCTCCGCCTCCTTCAAAAGCGAAACCAGCCGGTTGACCATCAAAGCCGTACCCTGATTAATGACCAAAATTTTACCCGCCATAGCGTTCCTCCTGAAATCAATAATTACAAAAGTTCTTCGTTGACACGGCCCCGGTCAAAACCGCGTATCGCGCACCGAAGCGGCTCTGCGCACTTCCCGTGGCAGCGGCGTTGATTGTTGTTTTTTTCCACGTCATCGTGCGTTTCCTCTCAGCATTATCTTGCCTTACCATCGTGATTCCGCTCTCAAACCAATGGAAATACCCGGTGCTTTCCTCGTCACAGAGCCGGCCTGCACGCCGGCCTTCTTTCCCGCAATGCGCAAAAGCTATCGGGATGCCTTCCTTTTCCAGCACAGCCAACGGCGTAATAATAGCATAAGCGTTCTTATTTCTCCTCCCGCTGCCCACAGGCACGCCGTCAGTGCCGCCCCCTGTGCATAAAAAATTTTTTCCGCCCCAGTGTCCCCATTGAAAACCGAAAACTATGAAAGGATCTCCCTGACGCGTCCCCAGTCAAAATCGCGTATCGCGGCGCGGAGCTTCTCCACGCGATCCCGCTCGCCCTCCGGGATGCGGAAACCGTCCAGGTAGTTCAGCGCGTACTCTGCGCTCTCCGCATCCAGGTTTTCTGAAAATTCGCGGATAGACTCATAGGCCTCGGCCAGCCCGTCGTCTGAGATGAGGGGAAGGTCCCCCTGTGACTCCCGCTCCGGCGCGTAAAGCGGCGAGAGTGCCGCACCCAGCGCGCGGTAACGCGCCAGCAGGCCGCCAAGCTCCGCGTCCAGCGCCGCCTCGTCTCCCGCATTCCCGGCGGACTCCAGCCGTGCCGCCAGCGCGCCCAGGGACTCCGCTCCAATGGCCCGCGACGTGCTCTTCAGCGCGTGGACCCTGATCGTAGTGTTCGACAGGTCCCGCGCGCGCCAGAATTTCTCAATCCTGTCCGCGTTGGCCGCGGCGTCCTCGCCGTAAATCTTCAGCATATCGAGGTAGCCTTCTCCCCCGCCGCAGTGCGTCTGGCCGCTGGCGGTGTCTATCTCCTCAATACCGAGCAGCCAATCGGGCAGTTCAGCGGCTGGCTCTTCCTCCCGGGCGGCGGCATCGCCCGTTGCCACAATCTGCTTTTCCTTCGGCAGATACACCATCATCATGGCCTCAAGTTTCATCGCGTCGATGGGCTTGGTCAGATAGTCGTTGAACCCCTCCGCGAGGTACTTCTCCCGCGCGCCGGAGATAGCGTTCGCGGTCAGGCATACCACGGGCGTGTGAAGGTTTAACCCCTCTTCGTCGGCCCGCAGTCTGTGGAGCGTCTCGATGCCGTCCATGTCCGGCATCATGTGGTCCAAAAAGACGATGTCGTACTTTTTTTCCCTCGTCAGCGTCAGCCCCTCGCTGCCGCTGCCCGCCGTGTCAATCTGTATCTTTGTCTGCTTCAGCAGGCTCCTGAACACCGTCAGGTTCATCGGCGTGTCGTCCACCACGAGAACCCGGGCCTCCGGCGCCGTGAACTTCGCCCTGTACTTCTTCCGCGCGGAGAGCGACGCGCGGTAGGCGACCTCGTAATCGCCCAGCGCCTCCCATTTCACAACCTTCTGCCTCAGGCGGAAGGAGAAGGTCGAGCCCTGGCCATACACGCTTTCTACCTTCAGCGAGGTCCCCATCATCTCCAGCAGGCGCTTTGTGATGTTCATGCCCAGTCCCGTGCCCTCGATGTTTCGGTTGCGTTCCTCCTCTATGCGCTCAAATTCCGAGAAGAGTTTCTTTATGTCCTCCGGCTTGATGCCGATGCCCGTGTCACTGACCGAGAAATCCAAAAACACGCTTTCCGTGTCGTCCGGTATCCGCTCATGAGCGATACGGAAGGTGACGCTGCCCTCCTTCGTGTACTTGACGGCGTTGGTGAGGATGTTCGTCACCACCTGCTTGATGCGCACTTCGTCGCCGTTGAGCATCTTCGGGGTGTTTTCGTCAAAGTCGAGTTTGAGCAGCAGCCCCTTGTTGTCCGCCCTCGTCTGGATCATGTTGACCAGGTCGTTGATAACGGAGGAGAGGTCGTAATCGACGGGGATAATCTCCATCTTCCCGGCCTCGATCTTGGAGAAGTCGAGGATGTCGTTGATGAGCCCCAGCAGCGTGCTGCCCGCCGTGCGGATGTTCTCGGAGTACTCGAGCACGTTCTCCTCACTGCTCTCGCGCTGAATCATCTCGTTCATGCCCAGCACCGCATTGATAGGCGTCCTTATCTCATGAGACATATTCGAGAGGAAGGAGGATTTCGCCTCGCTCGCGGCCGCGGCGAGAGAGGCCTTCTCGTTGAACTCCCGCGCGAGCCGGGCTTTTCTGTTGGAGTACAGCAGAATCAGGGACAGCACGGAAACGACCAGGACCGACATCACTATCGTAAAAATGAGCATGTTCCGGAGCTGGTTCAACACAGAGGTGATTTCAAACACGGACAGGCATAACCAGTCATTGGCAAGGTGGAGCCTGTAGATGACGTAATTCGCGCCGCCGAACCTGAACGAGACAATCTCATCCCCGGACGAACTCAGCGCGTCGATAAGCGCCTTGCCGATGGTGCCTTGCTCGGACATATAGTTTTTTCCAACCTCAGAGCTGTCGGAATGGGCGATGACCTGATATTGGCTGTCAAGGATGATCTGCACGCCCGTCTCGCTCCGATTGGTAAGTCTCTCCGTGATGAACTGCAGGTAGTTCAGAGAGTAGTCCATCGCGATAACGTTTTCATGGTCGGAGAGCGCCTTGGAAAACGAGATCATGATCGTGTTCGTCTGAGCATCAAGATACGGGCCAACAATGGCAACCTGCCTGCGTTTTATCTGTGCTTCAATGTACCACGGACGTTCCCTGGGATTAAAACCGGAGTCGGGCACCCACTCCTTTCCGTCGAGATACTCGCCGTTGATGAGGCCGTATATTCCGGTGGAGTTCCCCATGGCAAGTTTCTCGGCGGAGATTGACTGATTTTTAAGGTAGTCAAGTATATCACTGCTCGTTTTTCCCTCACTGATCATGTTGTCCAGCGTGCTGCACGTCAGAGTGGTGAGGTTTATGCCAATGTTGAGGTAACTCTGTACCTCCTGCGCCGCGGAAAAGGCGATGAATTTGCCCCGGTCTATAATCTTCTGCCTTGTCTCAGAACTCAGCATGGTATGATAGACGATGATTACGCCCAGAAAGAACAGGACCACAAGCACGGAGACCACCATGTTCCATAAATTCGGAACGCTGATTTTCCTTTTATCCTTCACCTTCGTGTATCCCCTTTCTCTC
>JAIKZX010000094.1 GCA_024681935.1 Fretibacterium sp. | reverse complement strand
GATAAATATAAAAAAAAGTATAACAAATCAGGATAAGGTTTTCAACGAAATGCAGCCCGTCCGCGGCAGGAGCGACTTCTTGTCCCCCGCTGGTGACAGAAGGCTTTCCTGCCGCGGACGGGAGCTGCCGTAATCATCGTTCTTCTGCCCCCGGAAAAAGGAGGCCGGTGGAAAAATAAAGGACAACAAAGGTGAAACATTTAAAACGGAGTTTGGGACTCAGGTGTCCTTTCCCCCCGGGCTTCGGTCCGGGCACCGCCCGGAGGCATCTCGGTCAGGTCTGCGGCGGAACCTTATGTCCCTTTTTAAATGATATAATTGCTGTGAAACAGAGAATTGTCAAAATAGCGGTACATCCGGAGGAAGGCAGGCATGAGCGTCACCGTCCGCGGCTCCGCAAATATTCCAGCACGCGCCGCGGTCAATCAAATATCGAAGGGAGTTGTCATCTCATGAAAAGATCTCTGTGTGTTGTCACGCTGTGCGCCGCAGCCCTGGCCGTGCCCTTTGAGGCGCTTGCCAAGGCCGACCTGAAAGACGTCCTCACCGACGTGGGGGTCACAATCCTCAAGGAGGCGATAAAGAACTCCGGCACGGCGGGCAAAAAAACGCCCGAGGAGACGTCGGCTCCCAAGGAAAAGCCCGAGCCTGTGACGAAATTGTCCGAGGCGCAGTACAACGAATTTGTCGAGATATGCCGGGCCGGGTCCGTGGAGGATTTCAAGGCGAAACTTGAAGACGAGAACATCTCTCCCAACGCCACTTATGAAAAGGGCATGGGCTATGATTTCCTGTTGAACATCGCCGCCGGGAACTCCTCCAACGCGAAGATCGTCAGATTCCTCATCAAAGACATGGGGATAGACGTCAATCAGTATCAGCAGGATGATGTGCCATGGCCGGCTCTGTTCAGCGCCGTTTGCAGGCAGGATTCCCAGCTTGATATCGTCAGGGCGCTGATCAAAGCGGGCGCGGAGGTCAACGCGGTGGGAGGCGACGACGGCAGTTCGGTGCTGATGTTCGCCGCCAAATCCGGAGTGCCGGAAGTGATAAAACTCCTCATCGTCTCCGGCGCGGAGGTCAATCGCCAGGCGGGCGATTACAATTTCACGGCGCTGATAGCGGCCGCGGCGGGCTCCACAAATCCCGAAAACATCATTGCGCTGCTGGAGGCCGGAGCCGACGCCAAAATAAAGGACCGATGGGGCAAGCGCGCCATTGACTACGCGCGGGAGAACTCCAGTCTCAAAGGCACAAAGGCCCTGAAGATGCTGGAGGAGGCCAGCGGACAGAAAAAAGCCCCGGCCAGAAAGACGACTCCAAAGAAGACCAGCGGGAAGAAATCAACGAAGAAGTCAAAGTGAGGAAGTTTCTTCCTGTCCGGGGAGGCGTGGACTTTTGGCTCCGCGCCTCCTTTTGCGGTATAATAGCCGGGAGAAAAGAACCAAAGAGAAAAAGAGAACCAAGGGGGAGATAGGCATGAGCGTTGTCATTAAAATCCGTGATGCCGTCAAGAAATACGGCGGCAACACCGTGATCTCAGGGCTGTCGCTCCACATCGAGGGTGGCGAGTTTTTCACGCTTCTGGGGCCTTCCGGCTGCGGCAAGACGACTCTGCTGCGCATGGTCGCCGGCTTCAACACCATCGAGGGCGGAGATTTCTACTTCAATGACACCCGCATCAACGATCTGGACCCCGCCAGGCGCAACATCGGCATGGTGTTCCAGAATTACGCGATCTTCCCTCACATGAATGTCCGCAAAAATGTGGAGTTCGGCCTGAAGAACCGGAACTTCGACCGCTCGAAGATCCACGATCAGGCGGACCGTTTCCTGAAGCTGATGCAGATTGATCAGCTCGCCGACCGTATGCCGTCGCAGCTCTCCGGCGGGCAGCAGCAGCGCGTGGCCCTGGCCCGCGCCCTCTGCATCGAGCCCCAGGTTCTGCTGATGGACGAGCCGCTGTCCAACCTGGATGCCAAGCTCCGCGTGGAGATGCGCACGGCCATCAAAGAAATTCAGAACCACGTGGGCATCACCACTGTCTATGTCACCCACGATCAGGAAGAAGCTATGGCGGTCTCCGACCGGATTGCTGTCATGAGCGCCGGCGTCATCCAGCACGTGGGCACACCGAAGAACATCTACCAGCGCCCCGCCAACGTCTTTGTTGCCACCTTCATCGGCCGCAGCAACATGATGGAGGGGACACTGCGCGTGGAGGACGGGCGCGCGGTTGTCGAGATGCCCACGGGCTACCGGGCGGCCTTCGGCAACGTCCTGCCGGAAAACCTGAAGGAGCAGAAGGTAAAGATCTGCGCCCGGCCCGAGGAGCTGATTCTCGGGAACGGCGGCGAGGGATTGTCGGCCGTTGTGGATGACTGTGTGTTCCTGGGCCTGAACACCCACTACTTCGCTCACCTCACCACCGGCGAGAAGGTGGAGGTCATTCAGGAATCCACCATCGACTCCATCATTGAGCCGGGGACCGAGGTCCGCCTGTGCCTGAACACGGAAAAGGCCAACCTCTTCTCCGAGGACGGCAGCCGCAACCTCCTGGCCGGAGTGGAAAACGACCTCGTTTCCGGAAAGTAGGAGGGGGTTGGACCCATGACCGAGACCAAACGAAAATTCGAGGTGTGGGACGTCATCACATGGGGCTTCCTTGCCCTGTTCGTCCTGTTCCTCATTTATCCGATGTACGGCATCCTGAAGCAGTCCGTGTTCTCCGCGGACGGCCGCTTCACCCTGGAGCAGTTCAACAAGTTCTTCTCCACGCCCTACTACTCTTCAACCATTATCAACAGCTTTGAGGTAACAATCGCCGTCA
>JAIKZX010000091.1 GCA_024681935.1 Fretibacterium sp. | reverse complement strand
TCCCCAGCCCCTGGAATACCGCCCCTGATAGATCAGGTCAAGGCTCCACCGGTTTTGATAGTCGTCGTCCAGCGTCTGGTCAAGGCGCGGCTCATAGACAATCATGGCTTTGACGGTGTGCCGGGCGCGGTCCGCCAGCAGACCGCTGCGGTACGCCCCCTCCCGCCAGGCAGCGAGCTCCGCGTCCGGCGCTGCCAGAGCCGAGTCCCCATCCTCTGACGAGGCGACGGGAAGCGTCACGTCCCCGGACTCCAGCACATTCTCAGAAGTCAGCGCTGTCCTTACGGCAGTTCGCCCCCCCTCTTTAGCCCAGTTAAAGACCGCGGGCTGAAGGAAGTCCGTCCCCCGCAGCGAACGGGCCCGGATGTCGAACAGCAGATAACCGGGGAATTCCGCCCTCACCACGGGCACCCCGGAGACCCTTGGGACCAGAATCACGGTGTCCGTCTGCGGCAGCACCGCCGACAGCACCACCAAAACGCGCACCATCGCCTCCGCGTGGGAGGCGTGACCATAATTTTCGTAAGCCACGAGAACCGTCCGGTTCCCGATCTCTATATCGACGTCCCTTACCCGGACGTACTTTTCAAGTCCTTTTTCGATGCGGTCCATCAATTCCCCGGGCGTGACATCCTTCCACTCCGGAATCCTTACATCCCCAGGGCAGTTGATGCGCCGCTTCCGCGATGATTCCGAGAAGAGGAGGGGACCATTGAGGTTCAGACGCTGGGAGAGCGTGACCACGAACTCCTCCCCGCGCTGATAGCTGAAGGAAGCCTCCGTTCCCCAGGGAGCCTTTAACACAAGACCATAATTATATTTTGAGGACGGATCCTTCGGATGAATATATTTGCCACCTGCCTTGTCCACCGTGTAGTCCAGAGGGCTGTACTCCGCCTTGACCGTCAGCCAGTCCGCCACATCCCAGGCAATACCGCCGAAAAAGCCATTCATGCGGTCCGAGCCGTAGCCCGCTGAGACGCTGAAGTCTCCCCAGCGCCATGTGGCGACACCATACCAGGCCTTCATCAGTTCCGTGCCCATCACATCCGCCACGCCGGCGGCCAGCGAGGGCAGATACCACTGCCGTGAGCGATAGAGCATGGCCTTGAGGTCGATGGATTTATCCATATAATCTCCCGAACCGCGATACCCCTTGGCTTCGGATGCCGGAGTTCCATCAAAGGTGGTGAACCTCGCGTTGACCTCCAGCCAAGGCAGCCACGCAAGGTCAAGGAAGTAATATCGGTAGGGAGAGGCGTGGGTGTAACCAAAACGTCCGTGCCCATCGCCGGGCATCTCCGCCGTGGGATACTCCCACAGGCCCGTGAAGCCGGCGTTTGCATTGGTCTCAGCCCCGGCGCAGGACGCGCAGAGGGAACACATTAAAAACAGGACAATGACTGAACGTCTGACCACCCCACACACCGCCTTCTGAATACATTTCTTTTGCATTTTAGGATAATTCCAACGCCCCGTCAAGGTGCCGCCGCGCCCCGGTCTGTTTCAAAATCCCAAAAAAGAAGCTCTGCTCCCTATCCCTAAAAAAGAAGCTCTGCTCCCCGGGATGGAAGAGCAGAGCCTTTGTTTCAGATTGCTGCAGTAATTCAGTAATTGAACAGAAATGACTGCTGGTTTTACTGCTGACTAGCGAGCCTTTCTGCGAAGGACCAGCGCGCCCAGAGCCAGCGCCGCGAGGCCGGCAAAGCCGCCGTTGCAACCGCCGGAACCCTTGTTGGAGACGGGGCTGTCACTCGTCAGGGTACCCTCTGCATACAGCTCCGCATCAGTACCCACAGCGGTGAAAACGAGATACGCAACATCTGCTACGTTCTGCTTGTCCCACTCCGTGAAGTCACTCTTGTAGAACTTGCCACACTCAGCGGCCGCCACCTGCGTCGAAGCCTTATTATCCATCAGCTTGATTGTGCTGGCGATAAGTTCCGTCAGAGACTTAAGACTCGTCCCAAAAGCATACTTCTTGCCGGCTGTAAGGCCAGAAACCTTGGCCAGTCCCATCTTCTGCGTCGTGGCCCCAACGGGATTCTCCGGGGTATACTTATCAGCGCTTGCTGCGCTGACAGCAACATCCGCGCCAAGCTTCGTTGCATCACCAGCAGAAACTTCCTTAAACACACCGCCGGAGATGTGGCCAGCATCGGCCGCAAACGCCGCACCGGCAAAGCCCATCAGCGCAACCACCAGCAAAACCGCAAAAAACTTCTTCATAACCTGCACCTCTTTCTCAAAAATAAAACAAAACACAACAAAACACAACAAAACACAACAAAACACAACAAAACACAACAAAACACAACAACAGACAGCAGAACTATCGTCATTCTACCACAATCCCCGGAGTTGTAAACCCCCAAAAAAATTTCACAATTTCCTGCGTCCGGGGGGCCGCAGGCAGGCGGGCGCATCCTTGCGCCGCCTGCGGCACTAGGGCTTCCTGCCCGTCGCCGGGTCCTTTTCCTCCGGCAGGACCTTCGTCAGGGCGGGGTCAAAGGACAGGGACACGCGCTCGCCCTCGCCCCACACCTTTTTGACGTCGGGGTTGTCAATCTGAACCAGCACGTCCCCCAGGTCCGTGCGGACCCAGGACTCCACGCTGTTGCCCAGATAGACGTTGGCTGTCACCACGCCGTCCTCCACGCCGGTCCCCGGCTCGCCGATGGAGAGCGACTCCGGGCGGGCCATCACCAGGGCGCTGCCCCCCGCCGTCAGCTCCCCGGACCAGCGCGGCGCCTCAAAGGTGCGGCCTTTGATCTCCACCCGGCAGCAGCCCCCGGCCGTCTCCCGCACCGTGCAGGGGAAGAACGCCACCTTGCCCACAAAGCCCGCCACGAAGGTATTGACCGGGTCGCGGTAGATTTCGCTGGGGGTCCCCATCTGGATGATGTGCCCGCCCCGCATGACGATGATGCGGTCGGACAGGCTCATGGCCTCCACGCGGTCGTGGGTCACGTACATGGCTGTGATGCCCAGGGACTTCTGCAGACGGCGGATCTCCACGCGCATCTGCTCGCGGAGCAGCGCGTCGAGGTTCGACAGCGGCTCGTCCAGCAGCAGCACCGAGGGCTCCACGATGAGCGAGCGCGCCAGCGCCACCCGCTGCTGCTGCCCGCCGGAAAGGCGCGAGGGCGGCCTCTTCGCCATGGCCCCCAGGCCCACCATGTCCAGAAAGCGCCCCACCTTCTCCGCGATGTCCGCGCTGGCCATCTTGCGAAGCTTCAGGCCATAGGCCACGTTTTCAAAGACGTTCATGTGCGGAAAAAGGCCGTAGCTCTGGAAGACCATGGCCGTGTCCCGCCTGTTGGGCGGGGTCTGGGTCACGTCCGTCTCACCAATCAGGATGCGCCCCGCCGTGGGCGGCTCAAAGCCCGAAAGCATCCTCAGCACCGTCGTCTTGCCGCAGCCGGAGGGCCCCAGCAGCGTGACCAGCTCCCCCGGCT
>JAIKZX010000028.1 GCA_024681935.1 Fretibacterium sp. | reverse complement strand
ATCTATGATAAAGACAACTTTGGCTGAGACGTCAGGCGGGTCAATCTTCTCGAATGTGTTCGATGTCTGAATCTCCATGATTTCCTGCCAGGAATCCGGGGAGCGCATGTTCTGTTCATTGGAAATTGTCACCGTCCGGTCTGCGCCCTCGACATCCCTGGCCACCGTCAGGTTATAGACAAACTTATCTCCTGTGGAGAAACTTTCCGTACTGCCCTCCTCCAGATTCATCTCCAGCGCGCCGTTCAGGCTGTCCTTCGCCGTGCGGGGCAGGCCCAGACCCAGCGCCACGCTAAGATCCACATACTGCCCTTCGGTCAGAAGAATGTCGTCCCTGGAGTAATTCTTCGTGACACCGTCCGTCCTCAGAATATTCGCGGTTGCCCTGAGCGTCACGGTTTTGGCTTCGCTGTCCGTGTGTGTCACCTCAAAAAGGATGCTGGCATTATTGAGAAGCCTGGACTGCCCCACATGAACCGACAGGCTCTCCCCCAGCTCATCCAGCCCCAGCCCGTAAGCGCCCGTCGCCGTCACATGAGCCTCCGTCGGCTCCTCGGTCCTGAGCTCATAATCCCCGGCCGGGACGCCGCTCACCTTCACATTCTCCGCGCCGGCCTCCCTGTCCCTCATAATCCCCATCGCCACGTCGGGATGTTTGATCCTGAAGACAGAACTTTTCTGCACCTGAGTCATTCCCGGACTGGCGGTAATCTCAATGTTATAGTTGCCCTCCGTGGTGACTTTCTGGCCAAACTGGTCAAGATCCGTCATTCCGCCGCGGACCAGGGCTTTCGCTGTGAGGGCGTTGGCCGACCACAAGGCCCCGCTGCTGCCGTCCAGCAAACGGCGGCCGTTGAACTGCGTGGTGTTGGCAATGCGGTCAATCTCGCCCTTCAGCTCTTCAAACTCAAGCTGGATGAAACTGCGGTCATTGGCCGTCAGGGTGTCGTTGGCGGCCTGAACGGACAGCTCGCGCATACGCTGGAGGATGGAATTGGTGGAGTTCAGCGCGCCCTCCGCCGTCTGAATCATGGAAATCCCGTCCTGCGCGTTGCGGACAGCCATATCCAGCCCGCGCGTCTGCGCGCGCATCTTCTCACTGATGGCCAGCCCCGCCGCGTCATCCGAGGCTGAATTGATGCGGAGTCCGGTGGAAAGCTTCTGTATGGTCTTCTGAAGCTGGTTTCCTGTGCAGTTCAGGGCGTTGTACGCCGCGAGGGCCGCTGCGTTCGTATTGATCCTCATACGGTTTAAGCCTCCCTGCTCATAAAAACGTCCTGGGGAATGGGGCTCCCTCAGGACGTGTCGTTATTTATTCTGTTCGGGCTGCTGAAGGAGGCTCAGCGCCTGCTGCGGAAGCTGGCTGAACCGGACCTTCAGGTTTTATGCCCCTCTCCCGCCCATGGGTATGCCCTCCCCCGGAGGGGGAGGGCTGATACCCACAGGACACAGGAGTCTCACTTACATTCCCGCCGCTGGCTCCTACTGGAGCAGGCTGAGCACCTGCTGCGGAAGCTGGTTGGCCTGGGCCAGCATGGACGTGCCGCTCTGGTTGAGGATCTGGAGCTTCACAAACTCCATCATCGTCTGGGCCATGTCCGCGTCGCGGATGCGGCTCTCCGCTGCCGTCAGGTTCGTTGCCGTGGTGGTCAGGTTCTCCGCCGTGTACTCCAGCGAGTTCTGGTACGCGCCGATCTTCGCGCGCTGGGCGGAGACCTTGTTGATGGCCGCATCCAGCTGGCCGATGGCCTTCACCGCCGACTCACGGGTCGCCACGTTCACCTTGGTGATGCCCAGGGAGCCTGCCGTCATGTCGCCGATATCCAGCGCCAGGTCCTCACCTTCGTTCGCCCCCACCTGGAACACCGTGCTGCTGTCCACAAGATGGATAACCGCCTCGTAGGGTATTGGCTGGCTCTGGGTGATAAAGTTGCTCTGGCTCTCGCTCCACACCGCCGTGACGTTCGCCATGGGGTCAAACTCAATGTCCACATTGGGGTGAAGGATACCGACGAGGTTGTTGTCCGTCACATTCACGTTCGTCGCGATGGCCTGACCGGTGTGGGCATCGTAGATGGAGGCGGTGAAGGCGGTCTCCTTCGGCTCATGCACCACGTTCATGGAGAAGGCGTTGATCAGGTCCTGATCGCCGCTGAAGGTCAGGCAGCCCGCCGCGCCGGGGACGAGGGAGCGGAAGACGAAGGTCCCCGCGACGGTCTCAAGGCCGTTGACCGGCATATCCACGCCCGGCGTCTTCTCGACGAAGGTGCAAAACTTGTCCGTGTTGCCGGTGGCGTACTGGGCCTGGCCCAGCCCCGTGCCGATGGCCTCATTCAGCTTCATGCGCATATCGTTCAGCGTGTCGGCGGCGTAGATGGTGACGCTGGTGCTTTTGCCGTCGCCCTGGGTGATGGTGATGGTCTGGGGATTCTCCAGCATGAAGACGCCCTGACTGTCCCAGAAAGCGCTGAGGTCGCGCAGCTTGGTGTCCCCCGTGGCGACCTTGCCGATGTAGGCCGCCGTGAAGCTGGCCAGAGTGTCGCCGGAGCTGATGTTGCCGGAACGGGTGGTGGGATCGTTGGCAGCGACAGCAGTCGATGTTACAGTCACGCCTGTCAAACCAGTAGCCGTAATTTCACTGATTGCCTTGCCCCTCGATGAGGTGATCGTGAGGTCAGCGCCGTCCAAAGAAACACTCACATTCTCCAGAGTGCCATCGTCAATAGCAGCCTGGATCTTCGCGCGAAGGGCCTCCGCCGCATCAGCCGCTGAAACGGAGGCAGTAGCAGATGCAGTAATAGTATCCGTTGTTATAGTCGTACCATCAATCGTAACGGAAAGTGTCCCATCTGCCGTCGCCGTTCCAGACAGAGTACTTGTCTGTGTCGTGGGCTCGAACTGCTCGCCGCCCAGGGTGAAGTCATCCGTGGTGGTGAGGACGACGTTGCCCTCGTACACCGTGCCGTTCTCGCTGTTCAGATAGAAGTTGCGGAAGTGCAGCTCCTTGTTGGCCACCGCGTCGGCGTCAAGGTTGTAGGTCAGCCTCTCGGAGGTCCACTCGCCCCTCACCGCGCCGTTGGCGTCCGTCCAGCTGTCGCCCCAGCGGTTGGGCCAGTCCGGGTCCTGCGTGGACTCCACCGTCACGGACATGTCCGCCGCGTTGTCTTCGCTGCCCGCTCCGGCGATGTTGTAGACAAACTTGCTGCCGCTGGTGAAGAGGGAGGAGTTGATGCCATCCTTCAGGGCCAGTGTAAAGTTTGACGCATCCTCCCCCAGGAGCTCGCCCAGGTCCACGGTGTTGTCAGAGCCGTCGCCGGTGCGGAGGATGATGTTGTCCTTGACATAGTTCCTCACCGTGCCGTCTGTGGACAGCACGTTGGAGGTGGCCTTCACCGTGACGGTGTCGCTGCCCACCGCCGTGACCTCAAACAGGATGCTGGCGTTGTTTTCCGTGTTCGCCGTCACCTTCAGGTAGTCCTCCACCAGCTGTTTTTTCTGGGAGACCTGTGTGGGGGCCCCCAGGACCGCCTCGATGTCCGACGTCTCGGTGCTGTTCAGGTCGATATGCCCCACCACGCTGGAGAGGGTGACGTTGCCCAGATCGTCTGTGGAGGCCGAGACAAGGCCAGTGAGATCAATGGTAGTCGCAGTCCCGTTCACTGTTACGCTTGCAGTTTTCAGAGCTGTGTTGATGGCTTTTGCCCTTGTCCCTGATGACTCGCCGCTGCTTGTTGCAGGGACCGTAACCGCTACGTCCTTGAGCTCCGTCCCATTGGCATCCTTAATCGCCTTGCCGTCCTTGTCGGTCAGGGTGATCTTTATTGTGGTATCGGCCTCAAGCTCTTTTGTGATATTGCCGCCCGTCAGGGTCTCGGAATAGCCGGAGACGTCGGAAATTGTTGTGGCAGTAGGGGCCGCACTCAGCCCAAAATCAGCAAAGTCTTCATCAAATGCAAGCGTCCCGTTCAGAGCGGAAAAGGTCAGCTTGTTCGTGCCGTCTGTGCTTACCGAAACCAAGTCACGAAGGTCGGAGTTGCTGGCAATGGCCGCCTGAATTTCTTCCTGCGCATTTGCAAGGGCAGCCGCAACAGAGGTCGTGGTATTTGCAATCGTAACGGACAGAGTTACCGCATCCCCGCCATCAGCGGGCGTATAGGTCAGCTCCAATGTTTTTCCACTCAAATCCCCCGTCGCCGTCGGGGAGATGGCATTGCCTGTATAGGTGTTGAGATCCCCTTCCTTCAACGTCTGATCAAACCCATAGCTGCCGACGACCTTCGCGCCGGCGTTTGCAGTGAAGGCCGACTTGACCTTGTAATCCCCGGCCGGGACGCTGTCCACGCGCACGGTGTTGACGCCGTCTTTGGTGTTGGTCTGGACGTCCGTGATGACGTTGGGGTGCTTGATGACCATGATGGAGCTCTTCTGGGCCTGGCCCTCGCCCACGCCGCTGGCCTGAATCTGAATTTTATAGTTGCCCTCAAAGGACTTCTTCTGCCCGAACTGGTCGATTTCCCGCAGGGAACCGCGGACGTAGGCCTTGACGGACAGGTTGCTGGAAGAGGCGATGCCCGCGGAGCTGCCGTCCAGCAGGCGCTTGCCGTTGAACTGCGTGGTGTTGGCGATGCGCTCAATCTCGCTCTTCAGCTCGCCG
>JAIKZX010000010.1 GCA_024681935.1 Fretibacterium sp. | reverse complement strand
CGGACGGGACCCTTCTTCAAACCGTCCGCGGAAAGGTAGACGTATCAGCTGGAAGTATCGGTATCCTTAAATGGCTCAAAGAAAATGTGTCCAGGGAAATACAGGCACAAAGGGATGCTGCCACGGCCATAGGGGTCGGCTTTGGCGGGCCGGTGGACTCCGCAAGTGGCACGGTTATTCACTCAGGACACGTCAGCGGCTGGGACGGGATGGAGCTGAAACAATGGTTTGAGGATACCTTTGGACTCCCCACCTTCATTTTCAACGACTCCAGCGCCGCCGGCTGGGGAGAATACGTCCTCGGCAGCGGCCAGGGGACAAGTGAATTCTTCTACACCAACATCGGCAGCGGCATCGGAGGTTCACTGATTATCCACGGCCATCTCTGTGACGGTCAAGGCTACGGCGCGGCAGAGATTGGCCACACATGGATACCGGATGAGACCTCAAAGATTCCTGGGACGGCCGCAAAGTTGGAGGACATCTGCTCGGGCTGGGCCATCGACCGGCGACTCCGCCAGGAAGGGTACGTTCCAAATAACAGTCTGTTGCTGGAGATGTGCGAGAACGATTGCTCACAGCTTGATGCAAAGCTCCTGGGCGTCGCAGCGCACAGAAACGATCCCTTCGCCATAGAGGAGCTTAGCCTCGTGTCAAGGGGAATGGGGATAGCGTTGGCAAACGTCCTCTGCCTTTTCCAGCCTCAAAGAGTTGCCGTTGGAGGCGGTGTCTCGCTCATAGGGGCCCCACTGATCGGCCGTATCCGAGAGGAGATGAGGCGGAGGGAGTTTATCAGCAACAAAGGGCACTGGGAGATTGTCCAATGTGCGCTCGGCGAGTCCGTCGTTCTCCAGGGGGCAATTCTCCTGGCGGAGAAGGCAGTGAGGGGTTGATTTTGGAGAGGGACCAGAACAGTACAACGGCTTAATAATAAAAGCGGGGGACATCGCTCCCCCGCTTTGTTCTTACTTTGTCCTATCCCAGCCTTAGCGGCTCAGGCTCTCCAGATTCTCCTTCAGGCGAGTGAGCTGAGCCTGTCCCTCAGCAACGCGGGCACGTTCCTTCTCCACGACCTCCTGAGGCGCTCGGGCCACAAAGTCCGGTTTGTCCAGACGTGCCTGGCTCTTGGCAACGTTCTTCTCAATGGCGGCAATCTCCTGTGTCAGACGCGCAATCTCGGCCGGGATATCCAGCAGATCTCCCACAGGCAGGCTGACCTCAGCGTCTGCAACAACCGATGAGAGCGACGCGGGCGGACGCTGAGCGGACATGGGGTCCAGCGCAACCTCCTTCACACGGCACAGGCCAGATATCTGGTTCAGGGAATCGCGCAGAACACGGGTTGTCTCCGCACCCTCCACCCGGATTACGGCATGATTAACCCACTGCTGCGGGGCAACATGGGCCTCGGCGCGAAGATTACGTATCGTTCGGACAACGCCCTGAAGTGTCCTCATCTCCTCCGTGACCCCGGCGAAGCGGTACGCCTCATTGGGCTTGGGCCACGGTGCCTTCATTATGGAATGTTCTTCGTCCTCATCATAACCAAACGCCGTCCACAGTTCCTCCGTCACAAAGGGGATGAAGGGGTGCAGCAATGGAAGCGTAGTCTTAAAAACCTCCTCCAGCACGCCCTGGGCTGCCGTCTTGCGTTCCGTGCCCTCGTCACCCTTCAGCGCAGGCTTGGACATCTCCAGGTACCAGTCGCACACGTCGCCCCACATGAAGTCGTAAAGACTTCGGGCCGCTTCGCCAATGTCATAGCTGTTGATGAGATCCGTGACGCGGCCGGCCATCTCCTGGCAGCGGGTCAATATCCACTTGTCCTGAAGATGGAGCTGTGCCATGTCAATGGTTTTAGCGTCGTCGTCCAGGTTCATCAGGGCAAACCGCGCCGCGTTCCACAGCTTGTTCATAAACAGGCGGTAGGTCTCAATCTTGCTGGTGGAGAGCAGAATGTCCCGTCCCTGGGTGGACAGCGCGGCCAGGCCCATGCGCAAAGAGTCCGCGCCGTACTTATCAATCATGTCCAGCGGGTCGATGACATTGCCCTTGGTCTTGGACATCTTCAGACCGTGCTCGTCGCGGATGAGGGAGTGGATATACACGTCCCGGAAGGGCACGTCATCCATAAACTCCAGCCCCATCATAATCATGCGCGCCACCCAGAAGAAGATGATGTCAAAGCCTGTTACCATCAGTGAGGTGGGGTAGAAGTAGTGCAGCTCCGGCGTATCGTCCGGCCAGCCCATGGTGGAGAAGGGCCACAACGCACTGCTGAACCAGGTGTCCAGCACATCCTCATCCTGTTTGATGTTGTGACTGCCGCACTTCTCGCAGACCGTTGGGTCCATCTCGGCCACAGTGATGTGCCCGCAGTCCGCGCAGGTCCACGCGGGGATGCGGTGTCCCCACCAGAGCTGGCGGGAAATGCACCAGTCGCGGATATTCTCCATCCACTGGAAATACGTCTTCTCCCACTGCTCGGGAACCCAACGGATGCGCCCGTCCTTCACGGCCTGAACGCCGCGCTCGGCCAGGGGCTTCGTCCTGACGAACCACTGCTCCGAGAGGTAGGGCTCCACCGTCGTGCCGCACCGCTGACAGTGCCCCACGGAGTGTTTGATGTCCTCAGTCTTGACCAGGACGCCCATCTTCTCCAGATCCTCCGCCGAGGCCTTCCGTGCCTCCTCAATGGTCATGCCCTTGTACTTGCCGCTGTTCTCGTTCATGATACCGTCGGAGGTGATGACCTGAATCTGCTCCAGGTTGTGGTTCAGCCCCACAAGGAAGTCGTTGGGGTCGTGGGCAGGCGTAATCTTCACGAACCCCGTGCCGAACTCCGGGTCCACCATGTTGTCCTCGATGATAGGGATCTCCCTGCCCCCCAGCGGCACGCGGACGTGGCGGCCAATCAGGTCACGCTTGTCGCTTCGAGGGTGGACGGCAATGGCCACGTCGCCCGGTATGGTCTCCGGCCGCGTCGTCGCCACGAGAATTCCGTCCTTGCCGTCCCCATCCACGAAGGGATAGCGGACGTAATAAAACCTGCCGGGATGGTCGCTGTACTCCACTTCAAGGTCGGAGATGGCCGTGTTGCACCGCGGGCACCAGTTGACAATGTATTTCCCTTTATAGATGAGTCCCTTCTTATACAAGCGCACAAAATCTGCCCTCACGGCGCGGGACAGGCCCTCGTCGAAGGTGAAACGCTCGCGCCGCCAGTCGCAGGAATTCCCCAGCCGCTTCATCTGCTGGATGATGCGGTTGCCGTAGATGTTCTTCCACTCCCAGACCTTCTCCACGAACTTCTCGCGCCCCAGGTCGTGACGGGAGATACCCTTCTTTGCCAGTTCCTTCTCCACAACGTTCTGCGTGGCGATGCCGGCATGATCCGTACCCGGAAGCCACAGGACGCTGTAACCCTGCATCCTCTTCGTGCGGCACATAATGTCCTGGAAGGTGTGGTCGAAGGCGTGCCCCACATGGAGCGAGCCCGTCACGTTAGGCGGGGGAATGACAATCGAGAACGCTTCTTTGGAGGGATCGACCTCCGCGTTGAACAGCTCTTTCTTTAACCAAAACGCATACCATTTTTCCTCAATGGCGTCAGGCGAATAACTCTTGGCGAGTTCCCTGTTCCTCTTCATCCATTGCACCCCGTCCTGAAAGATATGTTGCGGCCCGCACTGTACCCGTGCCGCGCCGTTTCATTCCCTGAGAATTTTAGCACATCAGCGGGCCCGCGTGCAATTTTGGAGGTTTTATGGTATGGTAAGCAAACGTGTTAAACGTGTTGGGAAACGTTACCCTGTTTTCCCGTGCCCTGCGGGTAGGGGTATCTTTTAGGAGGGATTGCGAAGCATGGAAATGTATCTCACGGCGTTGGGTGACCTTCTGAACCAATCGGGGTTTGCCTACTTGTTTTCGTCCGCGGGGACCGGCAACATTATTATGTTGCTTGTCTCCTTTGTTCTGCTCTATCTGGCCATCGGCAAGGGGTTTGAGCCTCTTCTGCTGGTCCCCATCGCTTTTGGGTGTATGTTGGTCAACCTGCCTCTTTCGGGCATCATGTCCGAAGCCTCTGAGGCCGCGTCGGCTGGTTTCCTGAAGTATGTTTCCTTTGGGGCCGAACATGAGATTTATCCTGTCATCATCTTCCTTGGCATTGGAGCCATGACGGACTTCGGACCGCTTATCGCCAACCCCATCACCTTCCTTCTGGGCGCGGCGGCGCAGTTCGGCGTGTTCGTGGCTTTCATCGCAGCGAACTTCGTAGGCTCCCTGACGGGTGGGCTTGTTTCCTTCAACCTCAAGCAGGCAGCCAGCATTGCCATCATCGGCGGTGCGGATGGCCCCACCAGTATTTACCTGACGGTGAAGCTGGGGCAGAAGGATATCCTTGGGGCTATCGCCGTGGCGGCATACAGCTATATGTCCCTTGTACCTCTCATCCAGCCGCCCATCATCAAGATGATGACTACGAAAAAAGACCGGGCCATCGTTATGGGGCAGCTCCGCCCCGTTTCCAAGCGCGAGAAGATCCTGTTCCCAATCATCTGCACCGTCATCTCCGGGCTTATTCTTCCCGCCTGTGTGCCACTGGTGGGGATTCTGATGTTTGGCAACCTTCTGCGTGAATGCGGCATGACCGACCGCCTGAGTGACACGGCTCAGAACGCCCTGATGAACATCGTTACAATCCTGTTGGGGCTTTCCGTCGGCGCAACGATGGAGGCCGATAAGTTCCTGAGGCCCGATACTCTCATCATCATCTGCCTGGGCTTGGTGGCGTTCATCTTCAGCACGGCGGGCGGCTGCCTGTTTGGTCAAATCATGAAGGTCATGTCCGGCGGTAAGATTAACCCCATGATTGGCGCGGCAGGTGTGTCGGCGGTGCCCATGGCGGCACGTGTCGTGCAGCGTGTCGTGCAGCAGGAATATCCCGGGCATTTCCTGCTGATGCACGCAATGGGTCCCAACGTGGCCGGCGTCATCGGCACGGCGGTGGCGGCTGGTGTCATGCTCACGCTGCTGTCGCACTAACGGCAACACTCTAATTTTTAATCGCGTATAGACAAGCCGTCCCTCAGGGGACGGCTTGTCTATATGTGTGGTGGAGCCGCCCGCATTCTTTCTAGGGGAATTGTACCTACCCTTTCCCCCGGTTTGGGTGTATATTTTAATAAGGTTGTGCGCCGGGAAACTGCACTGTGGAATATCTCTGGAGCGGCGCCCCTGAATTTTAATATTCCCGCCGCACATACATATGGCCGGGTTGAGGAGATAAAGAGAATGAATATGAAGGTCGTCGTCGGTCTTCTGGGGCTTCTATCAGCTATTGCGTTTTGCACCGTGCTCCATCTGGCCAGTGGTGTGTTTATTCCGCTGGTGATTGCGTGGTTCATTCTTCAGGTCCTGCGCCCCGTCAATCAGATTGGCAAGAAGCTGAAACTCTCCCCCTGGCTGAACATCACGCTGGTGTTTACGACCTTGGCCATTCTGGGAATTATTGGATTTAGGTTCTGCACCTCTCAGGTCATTGAATTTGTCAACGTCTACAGCGCCTATTCCGAAAAGCTCAGCGAGGCGTTCAACAGTCTCATGACGGCCCTGAGCGTCCCGCCGGAGACACTGGAGAACTTCGACTGGATGGACATCCTGAAGAACAACGTTCGCAATATCTCAGAGCTTATCGTCAATCTGTCGAGCAAGTTCGTCCTCACCATCGTCTTTTTGATGTTCATGCTCCTTGAGGCGCCATATCTTGACGAAAAGATAAAAAAAGCCTTCTCCGGACCGCACGCATCCCGGGTAAGAAGAATTCTGGACACTATTTCCAACCAGGTCAGCCGTTATCTTGGTACACTGACCCTTATCAGCCTGGCCACAGGAGTTCTTGCGTGGCTGGTTCTGACCATCCTCGATGTGAAACTGGCAGCCGGTTGGGGCGTTCTGACCGTCCTGCTGAACTTTATCCCCACCGTCGGATCCATCATTGCGACCATCCCCCCGGTGGTCATGGCGATTATTCAGTTCTCCCCCGGCTTCTTTAAGCCGCTGATTGTTCTCGTCTGTCTCACAGCCATCCAGGTTTCCATCGGGAATGTCATCATGCCCAAAGTTATGGGAGATCGCCTGGGGGTCAGCCCCGTCATGATTCTCCTCTCGCTTCTGCTCTGGGGCATGATATGGGGAATCCCCGGAGCGCTTCTCTCCACTCCTATTATCTCCATCATCAAAATCGTCTGCGAGAGTATTGATTCGCTCCGGCCCATTGCCGTCCTTATTGGCAGCGGGGAGGCGGCCAAACTGGCCCCCCTGCCCCCTGTGAGGCCCCGGCGTCCGCATTCAAGGGGGGACGAAGCAGAGACAGAAGCGGACCCCGTCTCTCAAAAATAGTTTATAACGAAGAGCGAGCCTTCAGGCTCGCTCTTCCTTTACTTCACTTCCGTAATAGCCTTACCTTTTTCCACGGCGGAACAACGGAAAGGCCATCAGAAGGACAGCCAGGCCGTTCAGCCCCGCGTCACAGCCACCGCCGCCATGGCCTGAGCTCTGGGAAGCAGGGCTCGTAGTGACAACCGGCGCATAGGTGCCGTTCGTATAAAGCGCCGCTACGTACAGGTCTGTTGAGGTCACTGTCGTTACACGCGTGTCTCCGTCAAAGAACCTCGCATCTTTGTCCTCGCTCAAATCCACAGCGGCAACCTGCACCGCCGACGTACCCGCAACCGGGGAGCCATTCATCTTATAGAGATGGAGTGTACGATTTGAGACCGTCAGGCCAGCCACCCTCAGCAGCAGTACGACAGGAGTCGACAACCCCGTCAGCCTGAATGCCGGCAGCTTGGCTGCAAGAGAGCCCCCGCCGCTGGTGAGTGTCTTAAAAGCATCGGAATCCGGAACAATGCCCTCCTGAACATAGCCCCCATCTGAAATATACTTCGACATATCCTGCATAGTCATCAGCGGATAAGTCCCAAACGTATTTCCAATAACCTGCGCTATTTTTCCCTTCGTCTCACCATCAATAAGTTGGGTCACATCGGAGGAGGCCGCTTCCTGAGCAGTCTGGATGGCAAAAGTCAGGCTCTTCTTTCTGCTCCCCTTCTTATTTCTGGCCTCAAGTATGACCGTCGCTTCACTGGCTCTCTCTATGGGCGTAATATTGAACGTCGTGGAGTTGCCTGTGCCGGGCTCAGGATCGGTAAGGGTCAAGGAATCGCTCCCTGAGACACTCCACGAGATTTCCTCGCCGCTGGCCTCGGCCCTGGCCGTGTACGTCCGCCCCAGAACCATCGTATCGCCTTTTTTCAGCCCTTCTACGTCAAAGGATACGATTGTGGGAGGATCCGTTGGGGACATCTTGCCGGAATTCACCGCACCCAGCTCTGGAGCACTGACATCCCGGGTTCGGCCGGTCATATCGTTTTTGATGGTGTCCTGCGTAACTCCGTACTGGCTGGCTACACTGGACAGTGCCTTTCCCGTAAGCTCAGCACTCCCCTCAAGGAGGATGCCAACACTCTGAACCACCGTGGCTTCGTGCCCGTTTTCCCGCGTGAACGTGACGGTCTCCGGGGCCCAGTCGGAGATAATCTTGCAATCAATATTATCAACGCCCTTGTGGTTCAGTACATCGCTTGGAGTCGCGCAGTTGTCCAGCTTAAGATATACCCAATCCCCCTCTCCGGTGTAGATTGAGGCATTGCTGTCACTGTTGTAAAGAATGGAGTTGACCATAACCGCCGTCTTCCCGTTAGCGATATGAACAGACAGTTCCCGGCCCTCCTGCGCGAGGTTTTCCGCAAAGGTGCAATGAACCATCTTATTCTCTCCGCCGGCGATATAGATTGCTCCTCCCCTGCTGCTGCCGCTGCTCCTGTTCCCGGCGTTATTCCCCGTGAAGACACAGTTGATAAGCGTTATATCCCCGTTCTGATATATCGCCCCGCCGTTGCCTCCATGAGTTATCTGATTATCTGCAAAGGTGCAGTCCCGGGCTGTTATGTGCCCGTTCCATACGCAAACGGCCCCGCCGCCGGCGCTGCTGCTGGAACTGGTGACCCTGTTTTCCTTGAAATCACAATTCGTGAGGAGGATATCCGCTCCTGAGGATGTCGCGTCAAGCTTCAGCGCACCGCCCTTTTCAGATGTGGCGGTATTGTTGGTGAAGCTGCATCCCTCCAGGACAAGCTCTGTAAGATCGGACAACGCAGATATCGCGCTGCCGTTCGCCGCCGTGTTGTCCTTGAAGGTACAGTTCGTCGCCTTCAGGCTGCCGGATGAGGCTTCGATGGCCCCGGATATGTTGTTTGTGAAATCGCAGTTTATACATGTTAAAACTCCGCGGCTTGATATAGCTCTTCCTGTAGTTGCAGATTTATTGCCCGCGAATTCACAGCCTTTTACTGTTACAGTCCCATTTTTCCCCACAGTAATGTCTGAGCCAATGTCTGCAGAGTTCGTGATGTTGTCTTTGAAGGTACAGTTCTCCACCGTCGCAGTCTGCGAGTCTTCAATGAAAATACCACATTCACTGTTCCGGAAGGTGAGGCCTGATATGCCAACCTTGTTTCTGATATAGAAGATGCCTTTATCCCCACCAAAGTCCAGAATCGTCTTCGCTCTATC
>JAIKZX010000208.1 GCA_024681935.1 Fretibacterium sp. | reverse complement strand
TGCTGTGAACCTGAAGGACAGCGGAGAGAGCGCGCAGGTGTGGAGGAGCAACGGTATGTATGGGGTCAGCCCGGATATCGCCCTTGTCCTTCCCGCGAAGTTCAGCCGCTACACCAGTGTCGTTAATAATGTGGCCCGTGTAGTGTGGAGCGCCAATTCGGACAGAATCTCGGCCATTCAGATCCGTGGGATCAGCTTCCGGGACGAAGAGGGGGATGTGACGAATTCGGCCCTTGTGCGGGGGAAGAAATACAGGATTCAGCTCCCCGTCTACAATGCCAGCTTTAAGGCCCCGGATCAGGATGTTGACATCAGTGTGGGGCTCCGCAGGGTGGGAAAAACTGAGGCCGAAGACGAGATCATTCTTCCCCAGGGGGAGGTTGCCGTCTCAAAGTTCAGCATCGGTGGCTGGGAAAAGGATACGGAAGCCAACAAGGCCACGGTGTCCTTTGACTGGGCAGTTCCCACAACACTCGCGGCCGGGAACTATGACCTCTGTTTCGAGATCGACCCGGACAACAAAATTAAGGAACTGCATGAGAAGTGGGACTACACCACAGATCCCGGCGGGAATAACGTGGGCCGCTATCCTATCGCCATCCTTAAGAAAGAACCGGAGGTCGATACTGCCAGTGCTGTCTCCGCTGCTGCCGGAGAGCAGTCTGTAAAAGAGACGGACTTCCAGATTCTCTTCCGGCCCATTCGGGACGAGGATACGCGGGAGTGGCTGACGCTCAACGAGTTCCGTGATGAGCTTCCCCGCGCCGTGTCACGGGATGTCAGCGGCAGCGATGGTGAGACTGGAAAAACGAAGGACTTCCCGGCAACAGCGAAGATCAGCTACACCGGGAGCAAGGATCTGACAAACCTGTATATGGATGTTTTACGCACGGACCCCGACGGGACGGAGAACCGCGTTGCGACCCGCGTCATCCCTGCGCTGTTCCGGAACTCTGAGCGTGAAGTCTCCTTCATCATATCGCCTGAAAAAATGGAAAAGGGCTTCTTCACCGTGGACATTACCGGTGACGGTGTGAGCCTGCACTGGCCCAAGGCCTCTTCCGGCGGTGGGTCTTCCGGCGGCGGCTGCAGCGCGGGCCTGGGCTGCCTGGCCCTGCTGGCTCTGGCGGTTCTGCCGCTCATTAAGAAGGCTTCCCCACGTTTATAACGGACTCTTTTTTGTGGAGGTTGGGCCCCCTTGGGGGTCTGACCTTTTTTCAAGTGGTATGATTTAGAATAGCTTTATTTTTTAGATTTCAGGGAAGGAGTTTTTCGAGTGACAATCAGGAAATTTGTTCCGGGATGCGTCATGCTGGGGGTAATGCTCTGCTCCGTTGGGACAGCTCTGGCTGACGTGTGGGATACGGTGAAGGAAGCCTATGTTTTTTCCTTTCCGTTGGTTCTGATGGACGCAACAAAAACGGTGGGTACGAATACCGTTGAGGCGACGGAAAAGAAGGCCCCGGAAAACCAGTTCCTTCACGCTAAGACGCTTGCGACAGCGTCGTTCCGACAGGTCGTCACACCCAATGTGGACACGCTCTACTCCCAGCTTTTCCTGAATCTGTCCGACGATGCGGTGGTGATTCATAAGCCCGAGACGGACCGCTTCCTGTCGCTGGAGGTCATGGATGCCTGGTCAAACTGCGTGACGGTCCTCGGCACGGGCGGCAAGGATGACACGGAGAGTGAGAGGACGTATCTGCTGACCGGGCCGAACTTCACAGGAGAAGTGCCAGCTGATATGAAACAGGTCAAAATGCCCACTGCAATCGGCTGGATCCTCGGCCGAACGGTGTGTTCCGGTGACAGCGACCTCGAGAATGTCTACGCTATTCAGAAGAATCTGACCTCGAAAACCCTCACGGTGTACAAAAACGGAGGGGAAATGCCCAAGGGAACTTATAATTCGGCAAACAACTTCACCCCCATCGAGCATGCGCAGAAGATGAGTGCGAAGGAATTTTTCGGCAGGGTCAACGAACTGCTTATGACCAATCCGCCTTCTCCTGCCGACGACGCGAAGCTGGCAAAACTAAAAGTCATCGGCGTTGGGGAGGGCCTGACCTTTGATGAGTCCATCCTGAGTGACGATGATGGCGCAAAGTGGAAGGAAATGACCGGCAGTATCCGGAACGAGCTTGTGGCGTCCGTCAAAAAGGACGGCTATGCAAAGCAGATTGGCGCTTTCAACTTCTTTGGCAAGCCCATCGCGGAGTTTGGCAACGCCTATGAGTACCGGTGCCTTGTGGCGATCGACGCCTTTGGAGCCAATCCCACCTACATCGCCATCTATCCCAGCGCCACCATTGACGATGATGGAGACAAACTCAACGCGCAAAATGCCTATGTTTTGCACTTTGACAAGGTGCCGCCGGTGAAGACGCACGGCTTCTGGTCCGTCACGGCCTACGGTGACGACAACTTCCTCATCGACAACGAGTTGAACCGCTACTGCATCAACGACAGAAGTGGTGCGAAGGTCAACGAGGACGGTTCCCTCGACATTTACCTTCAGGCCACAAAACCCACGGACGAGTCGAAGGTGAGCAACTGGCTGCCCGTGGGAACGGCAGGCTTCCACCTTCACATGAGGATATACCTGCCCCAGGACAGTGCGCTGGATGGCAC
>JAIKZX010000206.1 GCA_024681935.1 Fretibacterium sp. | reverse complement strand
TATATTGAGAAGTACCTGAACCCGCTGCTGAAGGAAAAGGCTGAGAAGGCAGCAAAGGCGTAAGGGGGCGATAGCGATGGCACGCATCAACGTCAACCCCAACCGTATGGAGCTGTCCCGGCTCAAGAAGCGGCTCGCTGTCGCCAAGCGGGGACACAAGCTGCTGAAGGACAAGCAGGACGCGCTCATCAAGGCATTCCTTGAGAAGGCCAGGGCGGGCAAGGAGCTCCGCGAGACGGTGGAGAAGGAGCTGGCGGAGTGCTACGGCACCTTCGTCCTCTCCCGTGCCCAGACGACGCCGGAGGTCCTGGAGCAGGCGCTGATCTTCCCCGGGGCGAAGTCCACGCTTTCCGTGGACTGGCACAATGTCATGAGCGTCATGGTGCCGGAGTACGACGTCAGGCAGGAGGGAAACCCTGTGAACTACGGTTTTGTGGGGGTGCCCCTGCTGCTGGACTCGGCGCTGGAGCAGTTCAGCAAGCTGATTCTCCGTCTGCTGGAGCTGGCAGCGGAGGAGAAGGCTATCCGCCTGATGGCGGGGGAAATTGAGCGGACCCGGCGGCGCGTCAACGCCCTGGAGTACGTCATGATTCCCAACCTGACGGAGACGATCCGCTACATCAGCATGAAGCTGGACGAGCAGGAACGCTCGACCCTCAGCCGCCTGATGAAGATCAAGGAAATCGTCTCGGCGTAAGAGAAGCAAAAAAACTCCCCCTCTGACGAGGGGGAGTTTTTTTTTGAGCATTCGAGTTATTCGGTGAAGGCCGATACGCGCACACAACATACACATAAAAAAAACAGATAGAGGAGAAGCTCTGTCCTCTATTCATTTTTATTGGGGCTTATGCTTTTCCGGCTCCGTCCGCCGTCTCCGTGACGTAGAAACTTGCTGTGCGGCCCGTGCGCCTGGTGTAGCCCTCCCCCACACTATGGATGAAATCCTCAACGGCCGCCTCGTTTACGATGCTCACCGTGCAACCGCCGAAGCCGCCGCCCGTCATGCGCGAGCCCAACACACCCGGCTGGTCCCACGCCAGTTCCGCCAGCGCATCCAGCTCAGGGATTGTCACCTCGTAGTCGTTCCTCAGGGAGAGGTGAGAGGCCTTCATCAGCTCCCCGAAAATATTCAGATTGCCGCTCTCCAGGGCTTCCACCGCCCGGAGTGTACGGGCGTCCTCCGTGATGGCGTGGCGTGCCCGGCGAAGGGCCTCCGGCGTCCGTATCGCATCCTTGACGGCGTCGAACTCCTCCACAGAAAGCGCGCACAGCTTTTTGACAGGCCGGACGCGGGCAATGTCCGCAAGGGCCGCTTCGCACTGCTGGCGGCGGAGGTTGTACTCCGAGCTGGCCAGCGAGTGAGGCACGTTGGAGTTTGCAATCACAATCCGATAGTCTTTCAGGGGAAGGGGCGCGTAACGGTAATCCAGCTTCGCGCAGTCCAGAAGAATGGCGTGGTCCTTTTTCCCCATGCTGACGGTGAACTGATCCATGATGCCGCACTGCACACCAATAAATTTGTTCTCTGCCTCCTGAGAGAGGACCGCTAACTTCACCCCGTCCAGGCCCAGGCTGAAGAGGTCGTTGGCAACGCGAGCGGTCAACACCTCAATAGCCGCGGAGGACGACAGCCCCGCGCCCTCCGGCAGATTGCCCCAGAAGAGCAGGTCCAGCCCCGCGGGGAGGGCGCAGCCGTGGTCCTCAAGAATCCGGATAACCCCCAGGGGATAATTTGCCCAGCCCAGCGCGCTGTCGTTTTCAAGACCATGTGTGGGAGCCTGCATCACTCCCTTCTCCT
Source organism: Fretibacterium sp. (assembly GCA_024681935.1). GTDB lineage: Bacteria > Synergistota > Synergistia > Synergistales > Aminobacteriaceae > JAFUYV01. The sequence continues at coordinate 2,979 of JAIKZX010000206.1, read as the reverse complement.
CAAAGTTCAAAGAGCAGAGCCGCATCGTTTTCCCGGGCCTGACAGCCGCCAGGGCCCATATCCCAAATGCGATGGCGCAGGGAAAAACGTGGCCCCCTTCGTGGTCTGTGTGCTCACCGATGAGATTCACCCGGCCGGGGGCAAAGAAAAGCTGCGGCCGGGCGTCTTTGCCATAAAGCTCATGAAACCGGGCAATCATCCTGCCCGTCATTTCCTCAGTGTTCAACATTTACTTTCTGCGGTACTTTGTCAGGTCGATGGCGACAGCCACAGCGATAATGACGCCCTTGATAACCTGCTGCCACATGGGCGACACGTTGATGAACTGAAGGCCGTACTGAATAACGGAGAAGATGAGCACGCCGCTGACGATTCCGCTGACCTTGCCGATACCGCCGTTCAAAGAGACGCCGCCGACGACGCACGCCGCGATGGCGTCCAGCTCATAGCCGTTGCCGTAGTTGTTTGTGGCTCCCGCTGTGCGCGCCGCCTCCAGAACCCCCGCAATGCCGTACAGGCACGAGGCCAGGATAAAGATGCACATGATGCAGGCAAAGACGTTGATTCCCGCCACCACAGCCGCCTCACGGTTGCCGCCGATGGCGTAGACGTTCTTGCCGAACACGGTCTTGTTCAGAATGAACCAGATGATGACGCATATCACAACGGCAATGGGAATCAGGATGGAGATACCCTGAAAGCCGTTGCCGGCAAATATCCTCATCTGCCCCAGAGCCGCGAAGTCTGGCCGAACACCGCCGATGGGCTGGGAGTTGTTGGGCGGCATATCAAAGTACAGCGAGCATGTGCCGTAGATGATGACCTGGACAGCCAATGTGGCGATGAAGGGGTGCATATCGTACTTGGCAACAAGGAAGCCGTTGAGCGCTCCAAAAGCCATACACGCCAAAATAGCCGCGACGATGGGGATCCAAACGCCAATCTGCGGCAGATCCGGGAAGAAACGGTTGGCGTAGGTCGCGGTCTGCATCATGGAAGCGGAGATAACTGCTGCAAAGCCCACCATACGTCCGGCGGACAGGTCCGTACCCGCAATGAGCAGAGTGAAACAAATGCCCAGCGCAATGATGAGCCGTGTTGATGACTGTGTCAAAATATCCAGCGCCACGCGAAGCTGCATGAACCGGGGCTGAAGAACGCAGATGACGATGACCAGCACCAGCATCGCCAGCAGAATAGCGTTGTTCGTAAGGAACGAACCAAAGGTCTTTCGTGAGAACACGACCTCGCCCTCACGGTGCTTAGAAGAGTTGATGAAGCCCTTGAGCCCCATCACAGCCCCGATGATAATCAGGAAGACAGGCAGGTCGTAGATACGCGGGAAAGCCGGCATCGACTGGCACAGCTTAAACACGACGCCCAGCGCCAGAATAGCCAGGCCCAAAATGAAGAAGAAGCGGTCGTACTTGGAACGCGCAACAGATTTTTCCGCCATTGATTGAGTCCTCCTTATCTTCCCGTTCAGTCCGCCGCCGTCTGTTTTTGATTCTTTTCCTTGCGGTGGTTGGCAAACATCGTGGCCAGACGCATGATTTCCTCCTGGCTGTACGTCCCCTTTTCCAGGATGCCCGTCACGCGGCCCTCGCACATCACCACAACGCGGTCGGACATGCCCATCAGCTCCGGCATCTCGGAGGATATCATGATGATGGACTTACCGTTATTGACCTGTTGAAGCATGATGTTGTAGATTTCGTATTTCGCGCCCACGTCGATACCGCGGGTAGGCTCGTCGAGAATCAGGATATCCGAGTTCGTCAGCAGCCACCGGGCGATAAGAACCTTCTGTTGATTGCCGCCGGAGAGATCCTGTATAAGCGTTTCGAGCGACGGCATTTTGACGTTCAGTTCCCTGCAGCCTGCCGCAGCCTCCTTCACACGCTGATGTTCATCCAGCACGCCCAGGCGGGCATATTGCTTCTGGTTGGCGATGACCGTGTTCTCCAGGATTGGCAGGATGCCAAAGATGCCCGTGGCACGGCGCTCCTCCGTCAGAAGGGCAAAACCGTGAGCTTTCGCCTCGCGGGGAGACCGGGCCTTATAAATCTGGCCGTCCTTTGTGACGGTGCCAGACTCAATGCCGCGCAGACCAAACAGCGCCTCGACGAACTCCGTCCGCTGGGCCCCCACCAGCCCGCCAATCCCAAGGATCTCGCCCTTGCGCAGGTCGAAGGACACATCCTGAAAGGAAGTCTTCAGCGGAGAAGAGAGGTTCTTCACACTCAGTACAATCTCCTCCGAGGGGGCACCGGTGCGCATCGGGAATTGGTTGGTCATCTCCCGGCCCACCATCTGTTTGATTATTTCCTCCGTGGTCAGGCCCAGCGCCGGCCAGGTACCGATGTACTGCCCATCGCGCATGATGGACACCTCATCGGCAATCTCTAATATCTCCTTCATCTTGTGCGAGATGTAGATGATGGCGCGGCCCTCGCCGCGGAGGCGGTTAATAATCTTGAAGAGGAAGTCCACCTCCCGGTCGGACAGCGACGATGTGGGCTCGTCCATGATGATTATTTTTGCATTGATACTGACGGCACGGGCAATTTCCATCATCTGAAGGATGGCCGCAGACTGCTCCCCGGCCAGCGCCAGGGGGTCCACGTCGAGGCCCAGGTCGTCAAAGAGTTCCTTCGTCTTATCGTACATGACCTTATGGTCCACGACTCCCATCGAGCCAGGGAAGCGCCCCAGCCAGACGTTCTCCATGACGGAGCGGAAACGGATGGGATGAAGTTCCTGATGAATCATGGCGATGCCATTGTCCATGGCTTCTCGCGCAGAGTTAATCTTAACAGGCTTGCCGTCCAGTAAAACCTCGCCGCTGTCCTGGCGGTAGATTCCAAAAAGGCACTTCATCAGCGTGGATTTGCCGGCCCCGTTCTCCCCCATCAGGGCGTGGACGGTCCCCGGCCGCACCTTGAGCTGAACGTTGTCCAATGCCTTCACACCAGGGAA
>JAIKZX010000175.1 GCA_024681935.1 Fretibacterium sp. | reverse complement strand
GAGGCTGTGCCGGATCCGCCGCTCTCCTCTTCTTGGGCCGTCACCGTGACGGTCATTGTCCCCGTGGCCGTGGGGGTGCCGCTGAGGGTGAGTATCCCCTCCTCGCTGATGGACGCCGTCACACCGGCAATGGGGTTTGTGGCCGTTTGGGTCCAGGTGTAGCTGGAGCTGGTTCCGCCGTCGGCTGTAAACGTCACGGTCTTGTTCAGCGTGTCTCCGGCCTTGCATTCAATGGCTGTTGTCGTCGGCTTTACAGTGATTTCCCCGATGGTGAGCGTTACCGTCGCGGTTCCGTCCGTCCAGCGGGATGAGGTCCCCGTGACCGTAATCGTACTGGTCCCCGTGGCCGTGGGGGTGCCGCTGAGGGTGAGCGTGCTGCCGTTTATTGCCGCTGTCACGCCGGCAATGGGGGTTGTGGGCGTTACGGTCCAGGTATAGCCCACGTCCGGGGTTGAGGAGAAGGTCACGGTCTCATTGAGGGCCACGCCCTTCGTGCCGCTGAGAGACGTCGCCTCAGGGATTACCGTGACGCTGTCCGTGTACTCCACCGCGCCGATGTCCGGTTTAGCGTCGCGATTATTGCCGAGCTGGTCCGTCGTGACACCGGTGTCCGTCGTGGCCGCGCCGATGACCCCACTCAGCGCGGAGTTTTCGTCAACGCGGAAGACCGTGTGGGTTATGCCATCTTTCTCGGATGTGCTGGATGCCTGACTTGTCCAGCCGGAGAGGTTGACGGGGTTCGTGCCGATTCCGGTCGTCGTGGCGCAGTGGTCGAGGCTAGTTGCACCCCCAGTATCGACAACAACGTCACCTGTCCCCGCTGCGTAAAAAATGGAGTTTGTTATAGGAGGAATTGTGGGCGTATTGGGAAAACAAACATTCGCAGCAGTTTCAGCTGTGTTCTCCACAAAGGTGCAGAAGCGGACTGTCGTGTTGGTTGCCGACGTATACAGCCCGCCGCCACAGCTTTTAGCCCCATTCCCTGTGAAGGTGCAGTTGGTCAGATTGCAGGTCCCCCCACCAACCATCACCCCGCCGCCAAAGCCATCGTAGGCGGACGCATTGGTTGCGGCGGGGGCCTTGTTGCCCTTAAATGTGCACTGCACTGCCTCTAAGGTTGCGCTTTCATTGTTGAGGCATATCCCGCCGCCGCTTCTTTCAGCCGTATTGTTCTCAAAGACGCATTTGGTTATGTTCACTGTGCAGCCGGTGTTGACGAAAAGTCCTCCGCCCGAATCATTGGTGTAGCCTCCCTGGATGACGAAGTTGTTGATGTTGATGGGGACATCCTCGGCGGCGCCGGAGATTTGGATGACACGAACATTACCTCGGCCGTTCAGCGTCGCGCCGTTGCCCTCGAGGGTGAGACTCTTGGTGATATTAATCGTTTCATCCAGATTATACGTGCCCTTCGTAAAGATGATTGTATCACCGGCGTTGGCGCCGGTGATAGCAGAGTTAATCGCTGCTGCAGTCGCATCGCTGGCGATGTCGTACGTTGTCGCCCCCGCCCGGCCCGGCGAGGCCAGCGCCAGCGCCAGGAGTGCCCATAACCATAACGCGATTTTCTTCATTGCATAACTACCTCCCTAAGCTGAAAATCAAAGTGAACCTATTTTTGCACAACGCCTCAGGAATTATCAAGAGGGTCAGGATGACGTTCGTGCAGTTTAGATGACGTTCGTGCAGTTTAGATGGTGTTTTTTCCGGGGGGGCCTGTGCCCTTCGTTTTTTCTCCCACCCCGCGGCCTTATCACGCGCCGGCGCTCAGCTTTTGGTACAGCTCTTCCCGCGCGGCCCAGCCAAGCTCCGCCGCAGCGTAATCCACCACGTTGTCCAGGGCCCCCGGCGAACCCATCCGCTGCCGGCCCGCCGCGCTCATCGCCGCGCAGAGGGCCGGTTCGCTCAGGACGCGGAGAGCGCCCTCCGCCAGCGCCCGGCCTGTTGCGGGGACCAGGAGCTCTGAATCACCCAGGAGCTTCTTCTGCACGCGTTTACCCTTCTCATCGATGGAGACCACCGGAATGCCCAGCCCCGCGCAGAGCTGGTTGGCCGTGCCTCCAAGCCCCAGGAGGAGCGACACGCCGCGTGCGGCCCCGGCGACGGGCTCCGCTGTGAGGGAGACCGTCACGCGGGTCTCGTGCTCAAGGCGCGTAAACTCCGCGTTGTACGCCCAGCCCTCGCAGGCGTGGGTCAGACTGCTCAGAGAGAGCGTCGGGGCCAGGACCATCCTGAAGTTGCAGGGCCGGGCGCGGCTCAGCCGGAGGGCGGCTTCCAAAAGCAGGTTCACATCCTGATAAGCACGGGGACGGCTCCCCGGCAGGAGCAGGATCAGGGGCGTGTCCTCCGGCCCGGGCGGGGTGGGAGGGGGGACCGACGAAGCGTCCCCAAGGAGGTCCATGATGGGGTTGCCGGCGTAGATGGCTTTCCACGGCGCAGGGCTGTCTGAAAACTGCGCGGCACTCTCCGGATCACGGGTCCAGGCGCGAAGGGTGAAGCGGCGGATCAGCGCGCGCTCCAGCCACCAGTGCCCGCTGAGACGCACCGTCTTGGCTGTCGCGATGAAGAGCGGGCGGAACCCTGAGCCCCAGAGCGTGTGAAGAAGAAGGTAAACATCCCCCACGCACAGCGGCGTGCGGATACCCCCCAGAGACCGGACAAGACGCTGCCAGTCCCGGAGCTGGGCGCTGACGTGGCGCAGAAGCCCCGCCCTCATGTCCCCCCACAGGTCACGCAGCCGGTACTTGACGACGCCCCCGGAGGGCGTGACGGACGGGGCCGAACGGACAGGGAATCCCGCCTGAGCGTAGGCTTCACCCTTTCCCACCAGAGGAAAGGCCAGCACCTCCGAACAGGGGAACCGGGCCCGAAGCCGACGGGCCAGCAGGACCCCGATCGCGTCCTCCCCATAGCCGTTGGAGGCGACGACAAGCCGCGGCCGGAGCGCGTCAGCCAGCGCGCTGAAGAACCGCTCCGGCTCGTCCAGGACGGCGGCCACACGGGGGATCAGCAGAGGGATTTCCCCCTCCGGCCTCCACCCGGCCGGGATGTTGTAGAGGTCCTTCTCCGTACAGGCCAGGGCCTCCGCCCCGGACTTCCGCGCCCCGCGGCAGAGGGCGGCAAGGTCCTCTGCCGTGTAGCGGTGATGGTCCTTGAAACGGCGCTCCCCTGCAAGGGAGAGCCCGGCATCCTTTAAGGAGCGGGCAAAACTCTCCGGATTGCCGATGGCCGAGAAGGCCAGGACACGCCGTCCCGGGGCGGGAGCGGCGGCCGGCAACAAACGGGCACATCCCTGCGCGCCGCAGGACTGCAGCGTCCCCCCATCCCACCGGGCCCAGGCGTCGATCTCAAGGCGGGAGGTGAACACCCTCTCCGGCGGAATGAATCTCTCAACGACGGCGCGAAGTTCCGCCAGCTCTCCGGGGCGCACCTGGTCCGCCTTTGTCAGCACGACAAGACAGGCGCGGGACAAAGCCCTGACGGGCTCGCGGAGAATGCCGGCGGGTATCAGACGGCCGGAGCCAAAGGGACAGGCAGCATCAATGAGCACGATGTCCGCGTCCCTGCTCAGCGCCCTGTGCTGAAAGGCGTCGTCGGCAAGGACCAGCTCCACCCCTTCCTTTTGAAGGGCCCGGACTCCGTCGATACGCCTCCGGGCAACGGCCACAGGGGTATGGGGGAGCCTCCCGGAGAGCAGCAGAGGCTCGTCTCCCGCCGCGCTGCGGTCCCCTGCTCCTCCCCAAAGGATGAGGACGTCGCGCTGCCCCCCGGAGTACCCGCGGCTGACGATGCCGGGGCGGACACCGCGCACCTCCAGCTCCCGCGCCAGCATCTCCACAAAGGGGGTCTTGTTCGTCCCGCCGTAAGTGAGGTTCCCCACGCTGACAAGCGGCAGCGGCGGTTCCTCCATCCGGCAGAGCCCGTGCCGGTAGGAGAAATCGCGCAGGGAGACGATTCCGCCGGCCAGCCAGGCCGCCGGCGTCAGCAGCGACCACAGCGAGGAAGGGCGTTCCCCCCGCACATAGGCCATGTAACTGCGGACAACTCCCCCTCCAATGCTCATTCCGCTACTCTGACGGGCCGGACTGAAGCCGGTACAGCTCCGCGTAAAGCCCGCCGGATTTCAGCAGCATGTCATGGGTTCCCTCCTGGACGAAGGCCCCGTCCTTCAGGACGAGGATGCGGTCCGCTGAACGCACAGTGGAAAGCCGGTGCGCTATGACGAAGGATGTACGGCCGGCCATGGCGCGGTCCATCGCCTCCTGCACCTGGCGCTCCACCGCAAGGTCCAGGGACGAGGTGGCCTCGTCCAGAATGAGGATACGCGGGTCACGGATAATGGCGCGGGCAATGGCAATCCTCTGTCTCTGACCGCCGGAGAGGGTCACGCCGCGCTCCCCCACTTCTGTCGCATACCCATCGGGCAAGGCCTCGATAAACCCGGCGATGTCCGCCACCCGGGCCGCGTCCCGCACCTTATCCATGAGCGCCGCGTCCCGAAACAGCCCGGGGCCGTCCTCCGTCAGACCATAAGCGATGTTGAAGGCGACAGAGCCCCGCATCAAAACACACTCCTGCGGCACAATCCCAATCTGACGCCTCAGGGGAGCCAGAAGCAGTGTCCGCACGTCGCGCCCATCCAGAAGGACCCGGCCCTCCGTGGGGTCGTAGAAACGGGGAATGAGGTCCACCAGCGTGGACTTGCCGGAGCCCGTCGGGCCAACAAGGGCAACCCGCTCCCCCGGGGAGACGCGCAGATCAATTCCCCGCAGGATCTCCTGCCCTTCCATATAAGAGAAGCGGACGCCCTCAAAGACCACCTCGCCCCTCAGGCGCCCCGGATCCACATGCTGCGAACGCGCGGGTTCCTCTATGGGCACGTCCAGCATGGCAAAGATGCGCTCCGCCGCCGCGAGTCCCGTTTGAATGGAGTTCATGTGATTCATGATGCTGCGGATGGGCTGCACCATAAAAGCGATATACCCGATGAAGGACACCAGCTCCCCCGGTGAGAGGGAACCGCTGATCACACTTCGGCCGCCGAACCAGAAGACCACTGCCAGGGCACAGATCATGAATACCTCAATGACCCCGGCCAGAAACGCCTGGATGGACACCGCCTGGAGCAGGGCGTGAAAATTCTTGATGTTGCCGCGCGCAAACCGCTCCCGCTCCTGGTCCTCCGTGGCAAAGGAGCGCACAACGCGAATGGCGGAGAAAGCCTCCTGGGCTATCGCCGTGAGATCCGCCAGACGCTCCTGGACATTGTGCCCTGCCCTGCGGAGCCGGCGGGCCGCAAAGCTCAGCATCCACGCCACAGCGGGCAGCACCAGCACAATCAGCAGCGTCAGCCGCCAGTTGATGTAGAGAATGAAAGCAAACATCCCCAGGAAGGTCATGCCATTGAGCACCAGGTCCACGGCGGTGCTGGTCACCAGATTCTGGAGCGTCGCCACGTCGCCGGTGATGCGGCTCATCAGCTCCCCCACACGGGAGGCGTAGAGCGTGCGGAGCGACATGCGCTGCATGTGGTCATAGAGGAGGACGCGAAGGTCCATCACCACGCTTTGCCCCACCCGGTTCATCAGCACCTGCTGCCAGTAGGTCGTCACGGCCTTGCCCGCAAAAATTCCCACGACGGCCAGACAGATAAGGTTGAGGCTCATGAGGTTCCGGGAGATCAGCACGTCATCCACCACCCCCTTGAACAGCCACGGGGGGAGGACGTTCAAACCTGACGAGGCGAACATAAACAGCACAGCCCAGATCAGGGAGAAGCGGTAGGGGGCGGTGCAGATGAGAAGCCGGTACAGCATGGTGCCCCGCCGGTCTCCCTGACTCTCCGTGCCCGGAATCATTCGCCCTGGCTCCCCTTGACGGACAGAAGCGCGTTCTCCTCAGAGAGGACGGAGAGCGCGTCGCACAGACGGGCCGCCGCCCCCGGCCGGCCGGATAACGCCAGAAGATCCTTCCGTATCCTGTCTCTGCCTTCCGTATCCTTCAGCGCGGCAGCAATCCGCTCCGCCGTCTGCTGCGGCGAGATATCCCCATACGCCTCATCCAGAAGGGGCCGCCCAAAGATGCGGTTTGGCAGGGAGATAAAGCCGTTCCAGCGGTCAAGGACGTGCTGCACGGCGACACGGCGCAGTTTTTTCCCGATGAGGGGCAGGGAGGCGAGCATTCCCCGAAGCCCCGGCACGGGGACAAGGTCAAGAAAACTGGCAGGAGCCACGACCAGCGCGGGCAGGCCGCAGTGCATCAACTCAAGGGTGTTCGTCCCCGGCTGGGTGAGGGCAAAGTCCGCTCCCCTCATGGCAATCCCGGCTCCTGTGCGGACGGGCTCAAGCCCCGCGTCCCTCCATGGCCTCAACTCCGTCTCCGGCACAAAGGGAGGGAAGAGCGTGCGCACACGCACAGAGGGAATCAGCGCCTTCAACCCCTCCGCCGCGACGGCCAGCCAGGGGAGCGCCGCGCGGCGAATGGCGGGACGGCTGCCGGGAAGGAACAGCACCCGGGGGGAGTTGGGGTCCTCCGGCCAGTCCCACGCCTCCTGGTTCGACTGGGGCGTTTGGGCATCCAGCAAAAGGGAGTCCTGAACCAGGTCTCCGATGGGACGCGCCCCCGGAATACGGAGGGCCTGAGAAGGAAAGGCCGTGAGGACCTGAATTTCTTTCTTCAACCCCTTCTTGGGCCCGTAGGTGTAACAGGTGAGAGGGACACGGGCCGACCTGGAGAGATGCAGGCCAAAGGCCAGATCCCCGCCCAGCTGCACGGCGCAGTCCGTCCGCTCGTCCTTCAGGGCGCGCCACAGCCTGGCCGCGCTGCCGGGGCCCTCCAGCTTATCAACTCCCAGCAGAGAGGCCGCCTCGCGCTCATGCCCCGACGCAAACTGGCAGGGCAAAAGCCACAGGGAGACCGAGTGCCCCCGCCGTCTGAGTTCCAAAGCCACGGGCCGGACCCAGCCCCAAAGTTCCCCCGGTCCATTTGTCAGTATCGTCACGCGCATGCTACGCCCTCCTGCCCATTAGCTGTTTCTCCCTTGTATTTTACCAGCTTACCCGCCAGATGATATACTCATATTGGAGAATACGGCCGAACGTGTCCGGAAAACAGACTGGCTGAACAAGACGACAAAGGCGGTGAAGGGCATGACGCCCCTCTGGGAGGACTTTATAAAATCGGGCCCCGCGGCCAGCCTTGGCATCCGCCTCCCGTCCGGAGAGGTGGAGATGTCGCGTAATCTGCTGTCCGATCTGAGGCTCTCCCCCATCGCCAGCCCCCGCACCCTGGACCAGTGGCGTGAGCTCTGCCACCCGGCCGACCACAGACAAATGCAGTATATGGACCGGAGCCTGGCGGACAGGAGACAGGAAACCCTTTCGCTGACCCGGCGGCTCTATTGCGGGGACGGGGTTTATCGCTCCTTCCGGCTGGACGCCTGCATTCAGCGCGGCGAGGACGGAAGCCCCCGCTACCTGATGGGCATTGAGACCCCCCTGGAGGAGGGCCGGACGGATGGCTCATACTATCCCGCGCGGGAACGGACCGCGCCGGCCGGCCAGGCCGGAACAAGACGCATTTCCCTTATGGGAGCCCGCCGGGCCCGGACAGCGGGACAGCAGCTGCGCCTCAGAGCGCCGGACGAAGAGAGGCTCCGGGTCCTGGGGCTTGAGGAGGAAAACCTTGTGCTGCGGCGGGCCATTCAGCGCCAGGCCCTTCGCGACCTCAGCCAGCCGGAAGGCCCCTGCCCGCGGGACACGGCGCAAAACTCCCCAGAGCGAGCTGACACGGCGACAGCCGGCGGCACCGGAACGGAAAACAGCGGCCCCGCGGCGGCCGGCCGGAACCCCGAGGACTCCCGGAAAGGGAACGGCCTGACCCTGGGCATCCTTGGGCTTGCCGGCAGCGGCAGGTCTGACCTGATGAGAGTTTTGATGGCCGAGGGCCTGCTGCCTGAGGGACTGACCCTGACGGAGACGCCGGGCGAGGGAGACATCGTTCTCTATACCATCCCCCTTCGCGGACACCTCAAGGACGCGGACGCCAACCTGCTGAGCGCCGCCATCCGCAGAGGGCAGAGGGTCATCGTCCTCCTGACGATGACCGACCTGGAACGGGACGAGGCCGAGGCGGGTCACATCCTTCTTCCACGGCGGCAAAGGGTGGAGCGCGCCCTTCAGAACCTGAGAGAAGAACTTGCCCGCGCCTCAATCCCCCCCTGCCCCATTATCCCCGTCTCCGCCCGCCTGGCCTGGAGGGGATTTTACGACCACGCCTCCCGATACTGGCGGGAGTCCCGCTTTGACGAACTCCTCCGGCAGCTCGCGCCCTCCCCGGGGGACAGCGTGACGGCCGCGTCCCCACAGGACACAGGCACGAAACGGTCAGATTTTTCGGCGCCGTCCAGGCCGGACGTCTCAAATCCGGGAAGGGCGGCAGCCGCTGTATCCCCGTCCGGGCTCTTCAGCGCTCTGCTGTTATCCCTGAGGGAACAGGCGCTGAGGTCGCGCTTTCTCGCCCTTCCGGTGATACAATCTGACGTCAGGGGGAAAAAAGCCCCTCTTCCGGAAACGGCAGACAACCCCCGGCGGCTCGTCATGATGGGGCTTAACCATCAGGAGGCGCTGCGGCTGGTCTCCCGTCTGGCACATGATTCCAGCCTCCTTGGCGAGGAGGGGGAGGCGCGGAACTGGCTCTTCTTTGGACAGGGAGAGCCGCCCTTTCCCCAGGGAGAAGCCGCCGCTGTCCCCTGTGTCCGACGCGCCGGGGTGCTGGCGGGGTTCGATATCCTCGTTGCTCCCCAGGACGTCTTCAGCCCGGGGGGAATGGAGTGGGAAACCCTGTTCGCACGCTGGACGCCGGTGGTTCACATGGACCTGGTCCGCGTGGACTCCAGCCTGTCGGAGCTGGCACGCTCCCCGTGGTTCTCCGGCCTGTCCTCCGCCCCCCGGTGGGTCATGGCCTTTGCCCACAGCGGCCTCTTTGACACGAGGCTGTCCGGCCTGCTTGAGGCGGAGGAGCGGGTGATGCGCTTCGCCATCCTCCGCGGATTTCAGGGCAGGATGAACCCCTTCATCTATGAAAACTATGACCCGCGCTACACGGACTTCCTTGAACTGGGCACGCGGGTCCGCTACAACACCACAGCGGATGAGATTTCGGCGCTCATCGCCGGGTGGGGACGGGACGAACTGGACTACACCCCGCCATTCACAAGGAATGAACTGGCCCTTGCGCTGCTGGGTATCCGCAGCAAACTTCAGAGGATCAGGCAGAGAATAGCAAGATAAAAGACAGAACCGAAGCGAACGGAGGAATAGTATGTACGACAACGAACAACCTCAGCCCACGGGCCCCCTTGACTCGACCACATCACGCATTGTCACCGAACTGGCCTCACGGCTTGTGCCGGAGCTCACACAGTCACTGGCCTCCATCCCCAGCGCCCATGAGGAAACCCTGAACAACCTTCAGGCGTCCCTGCAGGCCGTCATGGAGAGCCTGACCCAGATGTCGGATGTCCTGACCAAGTCCGCCGGCGGCCCGGACTCGCAGGAGATCGCCAGGGGAATTGAGACGATGCGGGAGGCTTTGGCGCAGAACAGCGAGCGGATCCGGCAGGGGCTGGATGAGGAGGCCGCGGGCCGGAAAGAAGTGCTGAACGCCATCGTCATCCTCACCGAAGCGATTACGGCTCTGAGGTCACAGCGCGGGACCCCCGCCAGGACAGGGACTCCCGCCGCAAACAACGCGGTTCTGGAGAAGATGGAACGCCTGTTCCGGGAAGCAGCCGATGCGGAACGCGCCGGGCGTCAGGCGCTGCTGCAGCCCATCACCTCCATGGTGGATGAGCTGGTGACAATCCGCGGCCAGCTCACCGATACGTCAAATTCGCTGCGGAGCCTGAAAACCCAGGGACTGGGGCCAACCCTGAGCAGATCGATAACAGATCAGATACGCACCCTCTGGGAGGAGGGGCCGGCGGGCAAGCGGGACGAGATGGCCGCAGCCCTGATGGAGCTCTCCGGAGAGGTCGCCGCTCTGGAAAAAAAGACGGCCGAGACCGTGGAAAAACTGTTTGCGCCAGACGCCCGGATTTCAAAGCTGCTGGACGATATTCCCAACTGGGAGGGGATTCTGAGGGCCCACGGCCAGGCTCAGACCCATGAGCTGGATACCCTGTCCCAGGAGCTCTCCGCTCTTCAGAAGGAGTCGGGAACGAGCCTGGTTCACACCCTCCGGGAGACGCTGTCTCAGCAGTTCGCCGCCCGTGACCAGGAATGGGAGGCGCGCCTGAAGACCGAGCGTGAGGAGATGTCCCGGCGGATGAATTCTGTCAAAAAGGCCCTTTGGGCCCTCGCCGGAATCGGACTGCTCACCCTTGGGACAGCGGCAGCCCACTTCATCCGCTGAAAACCGGCCTGCGCGGGGACGGAAATCAGCCCGGATTTTTTAACGTTTTTCTTTTTCTTTGAAAATTCCTGATATAATAGCAAAAGGAAGAAATTCATCACAGGGGAGGGAACCTCAATGACCTGATGCGCCTCAGAGCAAAGCTGCACGGGATGCACGATTAATGAGGTTTTCTCTCTGCCCTTTCATTCATAACCCAGATAAAAAAAACAAAGAGGCAGACTGAGACACCGCCCCGCATTCTCCCGCTCTTACGGCGGGGGGTGTTTTGTGCATCTGCGCCTGTGCCGCGGCTGGACGGCCCGGCCTGTGCCTGAAGGGCCCCGCGTCGGGCCCGGGCATTCAGGGGATGCTTTCTCCTGAGCCCCCATTTGTGAAAAAAGGAGCGTAATGTGATGAAATTTCTAAAAAAATCAGCGTGGCTTTGGGTCTTTGTTCTGGCGGCCTCCGCCGCTGCGGCGGCGCCTCTCGACGCCTTCAAAAATCTTGAGGGAACGCTGGACATTGCGGGCGGAACGGCACACATCCCCGTGATGACCCAGGCAGCCCAGGATATCATGACCTTCAACCCCAAAATCCGCATCACAGTGGCCGGCGGCGGCAGCGGCGTCGGCGTCAAGCAGGTGGGCGAGGGCCTGGCCGGCATCGGCAACACGGGCCGTCCCCTCAAGCCTGACGAGGTGAAGAAGTTCGGGCTCATGAGCTTCCCCTTCGCCATTGACGGCGTGGCCCTTGCGGTGCATCCTGAAAACCCTGTCCGGAACCTCACGAAGGACCAGGTTGCGGCCATCTACTCCGGCAGCGTCACCGACTGGAAAGACCTTGGCGGCGAGCCCGGCGCGATCAATGTCTATGGACGGGAGGACGGCAGCGGAACCCGTGAGACATTCACAAATAAGCTGCTGGGCAAGACGGAACTGGCCCCCACGGTGAACGTCGTAAACTCCAACGGCGCCATGAAGACCGCCGTCGCTCAGGACAGGCGCGCCATCGGCTACGTCGGCATCGGACACCTGGACAGCTCCATCGCGGGCGTGTCCATCGACGGGCATGTGCCCTCCCAGGAGAACGCCGCGTCGGGTGAGTATCCCGTCGTGCGCGACCTGTTCATGAACACCAAAGGCGAGCCCACGGGCCTGACCGCCGCGTTCATCGACTACATTTTCAGCGAGCCGGGCGCGAAGATTATTGAGAAGAGCGGGTACATCCCCATCCCCAGGAACAAAAAGTGAGGCAGCACCGCCCTCTCCTTCTCCGGGCGCTGGCTCTTTCCGTGTCGGCTCTTCTGGGGACGGTGATCGCCTTCATCCTGATCTCCGGGGCTGAGGCTCTGGTGACGGGGCAGGGGCTTGGCCTCTTCGGTGCGGTGTGGAACCCGGCTGGGGGGAAGTTCGGCATTCTCCCCATGATCCAGGCCACCCTTCTGCTGGCGCTCTCCTCGCTGGGCCTGGGCTGGTGTCTCTCGCTGGGCTGCTGCTGCGTGCTGAACGGGCTCGCACCCCGTCGGGCCGCACGATGGCTGATGGGGCTCCTTACCCTGATGACCGCGGTGCCCACGGTGGTGTATGGGTTTGCTGCCGTCTTTCTGCTGGTTCCGCTCATCCGCGATGCCCTGGGCGGAACGGGCTTCTGCTGGCTGACGGCGGGGCTGCTGCTGGCGCTTCAGGGCGTTCCCGCCATGACCTTCATCATGGACGGGGCGGTGCGTTCCCTTGCCGCGGAGAGCCGGCTCACGGCCACGGCGCTGGGAATGACGACAGCTCAGCACCTCAGCCGCGTCGTGCTCCCCCTCGCCTCCCGTCCCCTGCTTTCGGCCGCCATCCTGGGGCTGGGCAGGGCTGTCGGCGATGCCCTCCTCCCCACCATGCTGGCGGGCAATGCCATACGTTTTGCGCGCAACCCGCTGGACTCCATGCGGACACTCACGGCCCATATTTCGCTGGTCCTGTCGTCCGATATCGGGGGCGGGGAACACCTCTCGCTGCTTCTGGCGGGGGCGCTGCTCCTGACGTTCTGCGCCGCCTTCAGCCTCCTGTCCCGGCGTATGGCCCGGAGGCTGCGGCCATGAGAGGGGTTCGTGAGTTTTTCCTGGCGGCGCTGGGATGGTTTGCGCTGGCCGCCATCTCTCTGGGGCTGATGTGCCTTGCGGGCCTTGTTTTCGTCCGGGGGCTGCCGGCGCTTGATCTTCAGCTCCTTTTTGGCACCACTCCGGCGTGGGACGCCCTTTTCGCCCTGAGGCCCGTGTGGGACGGAATATGGCCCGCCGTTGCCGGGACGCTGTCGCTGCTGGCTGTCACCATGGCGCTGGTCCTGATCCCCGGCATCGCCTGCGGGGTCTACCTCGCCTGCTTCGCCACCCCCCGGGAACGGGACTGGATCGGGGAGTGCGTTGATGTGCTGGCAGGCATTCCCTCCATCGTGATGGGGCTGTTCGGCCTGGAACTGATTATCCTGCTGAGGAGGACGTTTCTGCCCCGGGGGACGACCTGTCTTCTGCTGGCCGCGGCCTGTCTGGCAATTCTGGTTCTGCCTGTGCTGGTGACGGCTGTGCGCTCGGCTATCGAGTCTCTGCCGCGCAGCCTCACCCTCACGGCGGACGCGCTGGGGCTGTCCCGCCCCCAGACCGTGCGCCGTCTTTTGATTCCCGCGGCCGGGCCGGGCATTCTGGGCGGCGTCATCCTTGTGATGGGGCGCGCGATGGAGGATACGGCGGTCATCATGCTGACGGGGGCCGTGGCCAATGCGGGGCTCCCCGCGGGGCTGACCTCGAAGTTTGAGGCGCTGCCCTTCAGGATTTATTACACGGCGGCGCAGTACACAGGCGCTGAGGAGCTGGAACGGGGCTTTGGGACGGCGGTTCTTCTGCTGCTGCTGTCGTGGGCGCTCATCCTGTCCGCAAAGATTCTGCAGAGACGGTTGGCGCGGCGTTGGGCTGCCTGAAACAGGAAGGGGCGCAAAATGTCAGATTGTGCTGTGATCAGGGGACTGCGGGTCTCTTTCCGGGAAAGGGAGGTCCTTCACGGGGTTGATGTGCGCTTTCCGGCCCACCGGGTCAGCGTCATCCTGGGACGGTCCGGCTCCGGGAAATCGACGCTTCTTCGTTCCCTCAACCGCCTCAACGATTGCTTTGACGGCTATCGGGGGGAGGGGGAGGTTCTGGTGCTGCTGGGAGGGGCGCTTGTCCCGGTTATGGGGGGAGCGGCCGGCGGGGGCGGGCTGAAGCTGACGGAGCTGAGGCGCCGCGCGGGAATGGTGTTTCAGTCGCCCAATCCCCTCCCCATGAGCATCCGGAAGAACATCACCCTGCCCCTGGAGATGGCAGAGGCGCGGATATCCCGCGCTGAGGCTGAGGAGACGGTGAGGGAAACGCTGACGCAGACAGGCTTGTGGGAGGAGGTCAGGGACCGTCTTGACGCCCCGGCCCAGAGCCTTTCCGGCGGACAGCAGCAGCGCCTGTGCCTTGCGCGGGCCCTTGCGCTGAAGCCGGACATGCTTCTGCTGGATGAGCCAACCGCCTCGCTGGACCGGACGGCGGCCCGGAGGGTTGAGGATATGATTCTGGCGCTGCGGGAGAGTGTCTCCGTCGTGATGGTCTCCCACAGCCTCCAGCAGGCGGCACGGCTGGCGGACTACGCGGTTGTGATGGGAGACGGACAGGTGCTCCGGACCTTTGACGGCGATGGGCTGAGGGCCGCCCTTGAGGACGGCTCTCTGGTCAGGTCAGCGTTCTGAAACGGGGGGAGACAGAAAGAAATGTTGCTGGACACACATCTTCACACGAAGGAGCATTCTCCCGACAGTTTTCTGCCTGTGCGGGCCGCCATTGCGCGGGCCAGGGAGATGGGGCTCGGCGGCCTGTGCGTCACGGACCACGATTCCTGGGGCATCCTGCCGGAGGCTGAGGCTCTGAGCCGGGAATGCGGGTTTCCCATCTTTGTGGGGATCGAGATCCTGACGGCGCAGGGGGATTTCGTCGTCTTTGGCGTGGAGCCCTTTGAGTACGAACCGCGGCGCCTCAGGGCGGAGGACCTGATGGAGCGGGTGCGTCAGTGCGGCGGGGCGGCGGTTGCGGCACATCCCTACCGGGACAACGGGCGCGGGGCCGGGGCTCTGATAAGGACCCTGCCGGGGCTGAGCGGAGTGGAGTGTTTCAACGGCAGCACAAAGCACGAAGCCAACCTTCAGGCGCTGAGAGAAACCAGGGCCCGCGGAATTGCCTGTCTTGGGGCCGGCGACGCCCATCTTGCTGAGCGCGTCGGGAGGTTTGCCACACGCTTTGAC
>JAIKZX010000147.1 GCA_024681935.1 Fretibacterium sp. | reverse complement strand
TCCGCCAAAGGGCGCCATCATGAAGCTCTCCTTCACAACGCCGCTCACGAAGTCTCCGATTCCCGTCATCAGGGTGCCGATAATGGGAAGCGTCGGCCCAACGAAGAACAGCAGCACCATCAGGGAAAGGCAGACGAACAGATTGAAGTTCGCCACCCACTTGATGCCCTTGTCGATGCCCAGCACCGCCGAGCCCGTGTAGAACACGGCCAGGAAGATGATGATGCAGACCTGGATGAAAGTGGTCTTGTCGATGCCCATGATCGTGTTCATGCCGCTGTTGAGCTGAAGGGTGCCCAGCCCCAGAGATGTGGTGATGCCCGCCAGGGTGGCGAACACCGCCAGGATGTCGATAATCTTTCCAAATAAGCCGTCAACGGCCTTCTCACCCACCAGAGGAATGAAAAGCGAGCTGATGAGGCCGGGCTTGTTGCGGCGGAACTGATAGTACGCCATGGGCATGGCGATGACCGCGTAGCCCGCCCAGGGGTGAAGCCCCCAGTGGAAGAAGGAAATCTGCATAGCGTCCCGGGCCGCCTGGACCGAACCGGGCGCGGCCCCAAAGGGAGTGCTGCCAAAGTGAATCAGGGGCTCCGCCGCACCGTAGAACACCAGGCCGACGCCCATGCCCGCCGAGAACAGCATAGCAAACCAGGAGATTGTGCTGTGTTCCGGCCGGTCTTCCGGATTGCCGAGGCGCACGTGCCTGA
Organism: Fretibacterium sp.; assembly: GCA_024681935.1. GTDB lineage: Bacteria > Synergistota > Synergistia > Synergistales > Aminobacteriaceae > JAFUYV01. Next base: position 1,493 of record JAIKZX010000147.1, on the reverse strand, counting down.
AGCGGCTGAACGCCAGAACGATGCAGAAGAGGACGAAAAGGTTCATGGTGAGGAGGTAGCCCCAGCCAAAGTATTTTGTCAGGGCATTGAAAAGGGTGTTGGCAAAGTTGCCGAAGCTGTCCGGGGAAACCAGTCCCCAGGCCACAATCGCAAAGGTAATCGCGATGGAAATGAGATAAACCAGGTTAAGACCTTTTTTTTCGTTTGCCATTAACCGTTGTCTCCTTTCTGTTTTGCTGAGACGCACAAAAAAGAGCCGGGGACAGACAGTCTGCCCCAGCTCTCGCAGTACGTACTAGAACTTGGACGGGAATACCGTGGGCTCCTCGACCTTGGTCGCGAGGGCGTTAAGAGCTGCCTCCACGCGGCTGGTTCGAAGCTGCCACTCGGCTTCCTTGCTCAGCTCCGGGTCCCCAAGAGGGTACGGAACGGAGACGGTCTGGACCATGCGGTTTGCACCGACGGTCTTGGCAACGTCAATCAGGTTGCACATAACGGTAACGGGAATGCCACTGCGCTCAATTTCTCTTGCCATCGTTGACCCGCAACGAGTACAAGTTCCTCAGGTGGAGGTCAGAATGACGGCGTCAACATTGGCGTCGTGGAGCTCCTGAGCTATTTCCTTGCCGAACTTCGCGGCGAAGGCCTGAGTCGTGCCGGTGCCGACCGTGACGTAGAACCAGTCGAACAGCTTGCCGATCTTGCCCTGCTTCTCGAAGTAGCGCATGGCGTCCACGGGAATGCCGCGATCGGGAACCGCGCACATGGCGGCGGGGTCGAACCCGGCGTGGATGGTCTTGAACACGCCCTCAGGCAGATTGTCCAGCTTGGAGATGTCGTACTTGCCCCACTTCTGGGCCGACGCGCTCTGGATGCGGTCGGGGTTGTCCACAGGCACGACGCCGCTGGAGGACACCAGCGCGACGGTGGCCTTGCTCAGGTCAACAACGGGCGCTGCAGGCGGAATCTTCTCCATCTTGGGGATGATAAGCTCCGTCTGGAACGGCTCGCCCTTGAGCTTCTTGAGCAGCATGTCGATGACACGGTCAGCGGCGATGCGTCCGTCAGGCTGCGGAATCTCGGCGCGCACGCCCCGGGGGAAGTACCCCTCCTGCGCCGCGGGCAGAAGTTCCTCGCCTTTGGCAATCTTCTTGGCGAAGGCAGCCACAGGCGTAAGATCCTGCTTCATGAAGGTGGCCTTGCGCCCGCCCTTAAAGATGTAGGCAGCGGCCTTGTACTCCTCAACGCCGGGGTTCTCCTCGTTCATGGAGGTGATGACCGGCACGTTGTAACGCTCGGACACAGCCTTGCAGATGATGCCGCAGCCCACGCCGTAACGCCCGGCCATGAACGCGGGACCCGCGAAGAAAATGTCAAACTGCTTCTTGTCCAGCCACTCGAAGATGACCTTCAGCGCCTCGTCGGTGTGGTTGGTGATGTAGTTGTCGCCGCAGACGATGGTGTTCGTGACCTCGATCTCCGGGTTCACCATG
>JAIKZX010000131.1 GCA_024681935.1 Fretibacterium sp. | reverse complement strand
TCATGGAGATTATCCTGAAATCGGATAAGGAGTGAGGAGTATAGCATGAAACTTTCCACATTCATAAAGAAATACACTATGACGCTGGCGCTTTTTGTCGTCTTTATCTTTTTCTCGGTCCTGACCGGCGGAAGAATGCTGTTGGCTCAGAATATTTCTAACTTGCTCCTTCAGAATGCTTACGTTCTTGTCATGGCATGCGGTATGCTTTTGTGCATACTGACCGGCGGAAATGTTGACCTCTCTGTGGGGGCAACATTGTGTCTTTCAGCGGCGACGGCGGGGCAGGTTATCGCCCATGGGGGCGGTACGCTGACAGCCATTGTCATGGCGCTCGCCATCGGGTTGGTGATAGGCGTCTGTCAGGGATTTTTAATCGGGCATATCCACATCCCGCCCTTCATCTGCACCCTTGCGGGAATGTTTTTATACAGAGGGATTGCAAGGGCCATCCTCGATTCACAGACGGTCAGCATTCAGGATGAAACCTATCTGGACCTTTTCACTTCATACATTAATATTCCCGGTCTTGATGTGAGAAGGCATTGCGTTTCGGCGATAATAGCGGGTGTTGTCGTTGCGATTCTGGTGGCCCTCATTTTTATCTATAACCATCGAAAAAACAAAGCCAATAATGCAAATTCAAGGGGCTGGCTGGTGAAACTTGTCATCATTGACGCCCTTATCCTTTTTTACAGCTACAAACTTTCGCAGTACCGGGGAATCCCCGTCATGCTCCTGTGGATCCTGGGGATTGTGCTGATTTTCGGGTTTATGACACAATACACTGCTTTTGGCCGCTATTTTTACGCGGTGGGGGGCAACGAGAAGGCCGCGAAACTGTCCGGCATCGACCCCCGGAGGGTTTATTTCTGGGCATACCTTCTTATGAGTGTCCTCGCGGCATTCGCCGGGCTCCTGGTGAGCGCGAGGATTGGGGCCGTTGACGGTAATATGGGAAATTCCTATGAGATGGACGCCATCGCGTCCTGTTTCATCGGCGGAGCAAGCGCCTATGGCGGATCCGGCAACATCGGAGGCGTTATGATCGGCGCAATCCTTCTTGGTGTTATCAATCAGGGGATGTCCATCTTCGGCCTTTCTGACCAGTGGCAGTATGTCGTAAAAGGCGCGGTCCTTCTCACTGCCGTGGTTTTCGATGTCGTGTCGAACCATAAGACGGGAAAATCATAGAGCGGAAATATACAGGCAGATTGCAGTCTGTCAGGGAAAAAGGAGGAACATTCATGGACAATATTCCCAATGTCAGGCTTGGTATCATCGCTGTTTCACGGGATTGTTTCCCTGTCGCGCTTTCCACGCAGCGCCGCAGGAACATCGCAGCGGCTTGTAACGGCAATTTTTATGAGTGCCCGGTGACCGTTGAGAACGAGAAGGATATGCTTAAAGCCGTCAAAGATGTCACAGACGCGGGCTGCAACGCCCTGGCTGTTTTTCTCGGCAACTTTGGCCCGGAAACGCCGGAAACCCTGATTGCCCGGAACTTTGACGGTCCCTGTATGTTCGTGGCGGCTGCCGAGGGCGACGGAGATCTCATCAACGGGCGCGGCGACGCCTTCTGCGGAATGCTGAATTGCTCCTATAATCTGGGGATGCGCCATCTCAACGGGTATATCCCGGAGTATCCCGTCGGCACGGCGAAGGACATTGCCGGGATGATTGAGGACTTCATTCCCATCGCCCGCGCCGTCATCGGCGTAAAAAACCTCAAGATTATCACCTTTGGGCCCCGTCCCCAGGATTTCTTCGCCTGCAACGCGCCCATCAAAGGACTTTATGAGCTGGGCGTGGAGATTGAGGAGAACAGCGAGCTGGACCTGCTGATCGCTTACCGGGCGCATAAGGACGATCCCCGCATTAAGAGCGTTTGTGAGGATATGGCGGCGGAGCTGGGCGTCAAGGGCAATAACTATCCTGAGCTGCTGCCGCGCATGGCGCAGTTTGAGCTGACGCTGCTGGACTGGGCGGAGGAGCACAAAGGCGCGAGGAAATACGTTGCCTTTGCCGATAAATGCTGGCCGGCATTCCCGAAGGAGTTTGGCTTTGAGCCCTGTTATGTGAACAGCCGGCTTGCTGCCCGCGGCATTCCGGTTGCCTGTGAAGTGGATATTTACGGCGCTTTAAGCGAGTATATCGGCGCCTGTGTCTCCGGCGACGCTGTGACGCTCCTTGACATCAACAATTCCGTTCCGGCTGAGATGTGGGAGACCTCCATCAGGGGCAAGTTTGACTACACCCTGACCGACACGTTCATGGGCTTCCACTGCGGCAACACGCCGTCGTGCAAGATGTGTGCCGACCGGGCGGTTAAATTCCAGCTCATTCAGCACCGTCTGCTTGAACCCCAGGGGAGCGATCCCGATTTCAC
>JAIKZX010000084.1 GCA_024681935.1 Fretibacterium sp. | reverse complement strand
CCGCGCGATATTCGCTCCGCTGGCGGTTTTGGCCGATGTGATTCCGCTCCTGGGGGACATCGTGGGCGCGGGCGCGGGCATCGTGGCCTGGCTGCTTGGCCTGGCGTGGTCCTGCATCGTGATTGCCGTGGCGTGGGTGCGTTTCCGGCCCATCGTGGCGGGGTGCCTCCTCGCGGCCGCTGTCGCGCTGATAGGCTTCCTGTTCATGAAGGGACGTAAGAAGGCGGCGTAAAAGTCAGGAAATGAATGAGGGGCCCTGAAGGTGAGGGGCCCCATTCTAAAACGGAAGGGGTAATGACTATGAGAAAGTTTTTAGCGCCTTTGATGTTTGCTGCGTTGCTGGCGTCGGCGGTTGGAACTGCCTCGGCGGACCCCAAGATTTCTTTCACAATCTACCAGTGCCTGGCCTGCGATAAGCTGTTCCAGAGCTTCCCCGGTGACCAGCTTGAAAGAAAAGAGTTCAGGAAGGGCGATGAGCAGCTTAAACGCGTGTTCCAGTTCGCCAACAGGGGGAAAAACTTTTCTCCCTGCAGAAAGTTTAAGTATCATATCTTCGAGAAAAAGGGAACGAACTCCACAGGCCTGAGCAGTCTGAGCAAATCCAGCATGGCTGAGAACGTCGCGGTTGTGCGGGACGGCGGGGCTCTCAGCGGGATTTCCCTGACGGAGTGGGAGTGTGTGTACTGCAAAAAACATTTCTACTCCCTGAATAACGAGAACCTCAACATCCGGGACTGGGAACGTCAGAGGAGCTATCTCTTCAACCTGAAAGGGAATCCCATCCCCGAGTGCTCAGCCAGAGATGTCTGGGGGCATATCTTCTATCCCAAGAAGACGTCGTCTGTGAAGTCCTACGAACTGGCAGTCATCGTCAACGACCTCTACTGGGTCAAGAACTGAGCGGAAAGGGGATAGTGACATGAGAAAGTTTTTCAAGCTCTTTTCATGCGCTGTTTTGGGGGTTTTGCTGGCGGGAGCGGCCGCTTTTGCGGATACCAGGATCCCCATCGTGCAGTATCAGTGTCTGGTCTGCGACAAGTATTTCTATGGATTTGACGGCGACCCGCTGGACTCTGAGGAGCTCAACGACCCCGATATCCAGCTCAAACGGGTCTTTCAGCTCGAAAACCGCGGCAAGAACCTGGATCCCTGCCGCGGCGATTTCAAGGCTCATGTGTTTGAAAGGATTGCTGTTTCGTCCAGGCCTGTGAGCGAAGTTGTCCGGAATATGTCACGAATCGCCGTGCTCAAGGATGGCCCCAAACTGAGGGGGGTTACCATTTCGGAATGGTCGTGCATGGCCCCGGACTGCCTTAAATCCAATATGTTCACACTGAACGACGATAACCTGCTGATCGCAGACTGGGAGCAGCAGACCGACAAGATATTCAACCTGAAGGGTGAGAAGATCTCCAAATGCAAGTCGCGCTATATCCCCGGGCACGCTTTCTGGCGCAATCTGTCGAAAAAGAATTCCCCTGTGACATCCTACGAGATTGCCCAGCGCATCTACGATATCTACTATGTCAAGAGGTAAGGAGGAAACGCGATGAAAAAGATCAGCATTCGCAAAGCCGTCGCTGCCGTCCTGCTGGTGCTTCTGGGCTGCTCCGCGGCGTGGGCCAAACTGCCCAAAACGTACAAGGAGTTCAAGGCCCGCTACCAGACCGGGGGCAAGACTATGGAGGGCGCGGTGAAGCTGTACTTTGAGGGCGTGTTCGCCTTCATTAACCCGGAAACACGGGCCGAGGCGGGCAAGATGCTGCGCTACGCTCTGCACTACAGTATGCCCATTGAGAAATCCAGGGACCTCGCCACATTCGTCGAGCGCATGAAGGACCCGGATTACAACTTCTGTTTCCGCAGCTACGCTGAGGGCGCGAAGCCGGAGAATGACTACAAGATGAACCCGGACAACTTCACTGTTCGCTTTGACGGCAAGCCCATTAGAGACCCCGGCGGTTATATGCGTCTGCCGCTGCGAAGCTCCGGGGCTGACAGCGCGCGCATTATCTGGTTGAAGAAGTTTGACGATGGCTTGTGGTACGTCATCAACAACGCAGCAACCTACGTGCAGGTGCGCGAACCGAAGACGGAGATGATACGCCGCAGCCACGCCCACGACGCGGACTATGATGAGCCGGAACCTGAGCCGGAACCAGAACCGAAACCGGAGCCGGAGCCGGAACCCAAGCTGAACCCCGAACCGAAACCGGACCCCGAACAGCCGCAGAACGGCGGAGATTCCGCGGAGAAGCCGGTGAATGAGCCGGAGCCGGAACCGGCGCCGTGGGACTGATCTCACAAAGAAGACGCGGGGGAGTATGGATATTCCCGAACTTTAAGTTATAATAAAGGGGTCTGGTATATCCAACTTTATTTGAGGCTGTCCGTCGCAGGGGGATTATTGTGCACAGACTTCTGACGACGGGAAAATCATATTACGGGAGGTTTTATTGTGAAAATGAAGCGTATGTTTGCGTTAGCGGCGATTGTGGCGTTTGCCTTTGCGGGCGCGGCGTTTGCGTCGGATGTCTACGTGGGGTCGTGCATCTATAAGTTTGATGACACGTTCATGACCGGTGTCCGCAACGCCATGAAGGCAGAGATGGATGCGCAGGGCGGCACGCTGGAGATCGTGGATTCCCAGAACCGTCAGCCCCTTCAGA
>JAIKZX010000056.1 GCA_024681935.1 Fretibacterium sp. | reverse complement strand
TCTGAAGCCCCTTCAGGTCGTCAACGGTCTTGACCTGCTTGGTGGTCAGGGTGTGGCGCGCGCCGTAGGCCCAGTTTGCGGCCACGATGTGCAGTCCCTTTTCCTCCAGCTTCGCGCACTGCTCCTTCCACCAGTCGGACTGAATGAGCTTCCAGCACTGGTCCCAGTTGTCGAACAGGAACGGCCCGAACACGATGCCCATATCCGGAACGCCGTAGTCCGCGAAGAACGCGCCGTCCGCCAGGGTCATCACAGGCTCGCCCAGCAGCATCTGGTCGATGATGTCCGTCTTGTTGCCCAGCTGAGAGTCCGGGAAGACCTCCATCGTCAGGCCCGTTTTCCGTGCCGCCAGAAGTTCCTTCCACTTCAGGACGCCCTGACCGACGGGCTCACTGAGGGAATTCTCCAGGCCAAGCTGAAGCACCACGTCACCGAACGCCGCTGTGGCGAACAGCATGACCGCCGCAAAAACCAACACAAACTTCTTCATAACTGCAACCTCCTCATATGGATTTGGAAACTTCCTCCGGCCGGACAGCCATTTCTCTGGGAGAGACGGCCCCTCCGCAGGGAGTTCCCACAAGGGGCAGGGGAGTCGCTTTTAACTGCGCCTGCTTTAAAATTCTATCATTACTTTTAGCATACTGCCGGCGTTTTTGTCAAAGTCGCTGAACGCCTGAGACGCTTTGTCGAAGGGGTAGACATTGGTGATAACATCGTCCAGCCTGAGACCCTGGGATTTCACCGTGTCGATGAGCTCCTCGAAATCCCGCGTCAGGGCGTTGCGCGAGCCGAAGATATTGAGCTCCTTCTTCTGGATGATGGTGAAGTCCAGGTCGATGTTGTGCTTGCCCACGCCGATGACCGCCACGCGCCCGCCAAAGCAGGCCGCGTCCAGACAGTTCTGGAGCGTGGAGGGCAGGCCGACGCACTCCACCGACACGTCAAAGCCGTTGCTGCCGGTGATGTCCTTCACTGCCTTGCCGAGGGCCTCCGGACTGTCGTTCAGCACAGTTCCGTCCAGTCCAAAGCGCATGGCGTATTCCAGCTTCTTTGGGGCCACGTCGCATATCCACACCTGAGCGCCGCGGGACTTCGCCGCGATGGCCGCCAGCACGCCAATGGTCCCGGCGCCGACGACGAGCACCTTGTCGCCCGCCTTCACGCCCGCGCGCTGAATGCCGTGATATCCGATGCAGAACGGCTCAATCAGCGCCAGCGTCTTTGGGGGAAGGCCCTTGCCGTCAATGAGGCGGCTGACGGGCATGGCCACAAACTCTGCGAAGCCGCCCTCCCGCTGCACGCCCATCGTCTGGTTGGACATACAGGCGTTGACCAGGCCGCGCTGGCAGGAGTAACAGTGCCCGCAGTTGAAGTAGGGGTTGGCCGTCACGATGTCCCCCGCCTTGAAGCCCCGGCTGTTTGCCCCGATTTCCACAATCTCCGCGCTGAACTCGTGCCCCGGCACGCGGGGATACTCCATGTAGGCGTTTGTGCCTCTGAAGGAGTTGAGGTCGCTGCCGCAGATGCCGCCGAACAGCGGCCGGATCAGAGCCTCGTCCGCCTTGAACTGAGGCTTTGGAAGGTCGCGTATCTCTACCTGACCCGGTTTGACGATGGTGATTGCCTTCATGCTTTACACCTCTCTCGAAGTTCTTTGCAGTCAATATTTATGAGAATATTTTAAATAGGCCGGTACGCCCCTGTCAACAAGGAAGAGGGACAGCCGCTGTGATTGTGCCTATGCTTCAGGCCTGTCCCAGAATGGGAAGTAGAAACGCAGATGCGTGAGACCGGAAAGCGCGTCGTCCACGCGGCCTGAGACGGAGGGCAGCTGTGTCCACGGTCCCCCCGCGATACGGCAGAGGACCAGCGGCCGCCGTCCATAGGTGCTCCACATGTCCTCAAGGCGGTCGTCAAGCTGGGTGCCGGGAACAAAGGCCGACTTGAACAGCGGGGCCCTTCCCGCCAGGGAGGGTTCGCCAGGCAGGGGGGCTAATATCATCCATTGCGTCAGTTTCCAGGCGTTACTCATCTCGGAGGACGTGAGAGCGTGGACAAGGGGCATAATCTGGATGCCGCCCACCTCCCCGCGGGGGGCTGTCGCCACGTCGATGACGCCGGCGTGGGAGGCACGTATCCTCCCGCCGCGCTGGAACTGCGTTCCCCCAAAGCGCCCGACGCCCCCGATGGGCCTCACGACGCGGGCGATGACCCTGGGCCCGTCCTGTCCCCAGGCTATGACCCGCCCGCCGGGCCGGTTCTCGATGTCCGCCATCCACACCTCAGGCCGTCCCGGGAGCTCTGAACGGATAATCAACGTCTCCCCCTCCTGAGGCACCCCGTCCAGCGGGCGAATAACCCCGTCCTTCCCCTGAAGGGACACGGAGGAGCCTACAAGGGGCGCAAAGCCGCCGAACAGCGCTGTCCCCGCTGGCATATCCAGACTGAAGAAAGCCCCTGCTGCCGCGGCCGGGGCTACGGTCACGGCCGGGACAAGGCTCAGGATACGCCCGCGTCCTTTCTCAACGTTCACCAGAATATGCACGGCGTTCACGGCTGAGGCGCAGACCGTTGCCGGAGCGCACCACTTGCTGGCGGTGTAGGCCGGCCAGTTGGTCTTCACCGGCGTCATCAGCACCTTCCCCAGACTTACGGTCCCGCCGTCCGGCAAGACGGCCGACACATCCGCCCCGGCGCAGCAGGGGATGCGGAGCTCAAGAACTCTCCTGCCCGCCATGCCGGTGGCGGGGAACAGGAGCAGAATGACGCAGAACAGGACCAGAAATATTTTTGCCCGCATGGTCTCACAGCCTCCTTGACATCATGGAATCGGGGCCCACCACACGGCCCAGACGTTACAGACGGCGTGGTAGATGATCGAGGGCAGGATGGACCCGTTGCGGAGCCGCAGCAGCCCCATCACCAGCCCCGGAAAGAAAGTCGCGACCCTCAGCCAGCCCGACAGAAGGATGAGGTGGCTGAGAGCGAAACACAGCGTTGCCAGAAACAGTCCCCGCCACGGCCCCAGATGTCGGGTCAGCAGGGTCTGGAGCCAGCCGCGGAAGAAGGTCTCTTCAATGAAGGCTGCCGCGAGCCCGCCGCCCAGGCTGTCAAGCGCCTGCCAAAAGGAGAGGGAGTGCGGCCCGGGACCGCCCCACCGGATGGGCCAGTGCAGGGAGACGAAGGTAAGGGGAATCAATGTCAGGAGCAGGGCCGCGATGACGTCCCTCCACGCACCTGGCCCCATGAACCACGTGAGCCCCCAGTCTTTTTCGCTTTCTCCTTTCAGATGACACCAAATGTAGGGAAAGTAGAGCAGACAGGCCGCAACGGCCAGGCCCAGAAACGCAGTTGCCATCGCTTTGCTAAAGGACCTTCAGCGTCTCGGTGATAAGGTGGAGGGCCTCGTTGACGTAGAGGGAGACGTCAACGCGATGGAAATAAAGGTAAGAGGCGGCCTTCCAGAGCAGAATAATCACCGGCGTCGCAACGATTAAAGCTCCCAGCTTGTAGAGTATCCTGGAGGGGATGGCCCCCCAATGCTCAAAGAGCTCTCCCACAAGCCAACCAGCGGTCATCAGAGCAAAGCCTAATATCCAGACAGATAATCCCAGCACCATTCGGGTGTCGATAACGCGCATAAAAATTGCCCTCCCATGACGGGGAAGTCCCCCTTATGTTCCAAGGTAATTATAGCTCAAGCCCTGGCGGGAGAGCCGCCTGATTTCAATGTCTCTCTCCTCATCAAAAAAATAAAAAAAAGCGGGGAGAATTCCCCGCTTTAATTGCAGTTATTTGTCGGCATCCCGTCTGTCAGGACTTCAGAGTCTCGCCCTCCGTGGAGGCGATGACGGCGCAGACGGCCGCGTCGCCCGTGATGTTCAGGACGGTCCGGGCTGCGTCCAGAATGGCGTCGATGCCAGCCACCAGTGCGATGCCTTCAATGGGCAGACCCACGCTGGTCAGCACCATCGTCAGCATGATGAGTCCGGCGCCGGGAACGCCGGCCGTGCCGATGGAGGCCAGCGTGGCCGTCGCCACGACGCTGATTTGCATCTCCAGCGTCAGAGGGATGTTGAAGGCCTGGGCCACGAACAGAGCGCAGATACCCTGATACAGGCCCGTGCCGTCCATATTGATGGTGGCACCCAGGGGCAGCACGAAGGAGCTGACGCCCTCGGACACACCCAGGTTATCGCGGACGCACTCCATGGTGACGGGCAGGGTCCCTGCGCTGGAGCGGGTGACGAAGGCCGTGATGGCTGCGTTCTGCACGCCTTTGAAGTACCAGAGGGGAGAACGCTTGCAGAACAGGGAAATCATTCCGGAGTAGACGAGCAGCGCATGGATGATACAGCCCAGGTAGACCGCGCCGATGACCTTGGCGAAGGGAGCCAGAATGGAGAGGCCGTACTTCGCCGCTGTGATGGCGATGAGGGCAAAGACGCCGTAGGGGGCCATCTGCATCACGATGCGGGTGACGGCGTACATGACCTCGGCGATGTTCTCAAAGAAGTCCGCCACCTTCCGGCCGCGCTCCCCGGCCAGAACACAGGCCACGCCGAAGAACAGGGCAAAGACGATGATCTGGAGCATATTTGCCTTCACCATGGAATCCAACGGGTTGGAGGGGAAGATGTTCAGAAAGACCTCCAGCATGGGTTTGGCCGCCTTGGCCTCAGCCTTGAGCCCCTCGATGTTCATCCCCGCGCCTGCGTTGATAAGGTTCCCCAGCGCCAGACCGATGACAATGGCGATAGCCGTCGTCACGAAGTAGAGTATCAGCGTCTTGACGCCAATTCTTCCCAGCTTCTTCAGGTCGCCGATGGAGGCTGCTCCCGCAACCAGTGAAGCGAACACCAGCGGGACGATGAGCATCTTCAGCAGGGTCAGGAAAACCTTGCCGATGAAGTCCAGGAAGGGCATGACATACCCGCTCAACACAGGAGAACCCGACACTGACGGCCCCACCAGGAAGCCGAACAGAATGCCCAGAACGAAGCCGATGGATATCTTCCAAAGCAGAGATATCCCTTTCTTGCTGCTGTTCTCACTCATACTGCTCACTCCTTGTACCTGATATTCCGTTTGATGAACGGTATTTTTATTTTACACTAAAAACCGGCATTTCGGGTTGTATTTTTGAAAATGGAGTTCTTGACATAGTGGACTTTGTTTTGCTATGATATCTGCCGTGTCTTGTGCACGGGAGGTATTATCATGCCTTTGAATGAGTTGGCCGTCCCGGACAGGGTGATTGGAGAGAAGGAAGTTCTCAGGGCCCTTGAGCGGGGATTGTTGCGGAAGCTCTTTGTGGCGATGGACTCCGACCTGGCACGGCTGACCCCAATCCTCAGGAAGGCGGAGGCCGCTGGGGTGGAGATTGAAAGGACCGATTCCCGCGTGGTGCTGGGACGGGCCTGTGCGATAGACAGATCGGCGATGGCGGCGGGGCTTTTGTGTCCTGCCTGTGACCCTGAGGATACGGGGAGCCGCGCTGACCATATATAAAGTATGAATCATATTTTTGAGGAGGAGATTCTGTGCCAACAATTAACCAGCTTGTCCGCTTTGGACGGGAGGAAAAGAAGAGCAAGAGCAATTCGCCGGCACTGCAGGCAAACCCTGCGCGCCGCGGGGTGTGCACGCGTGTGTACACCATCACACCCAAGAAGCCGAACTCCGCTCTGCGTAAGGTCGCGCGTGTGCGTCTGACCAACGGCATTGAGGTAACGTCTTATATTCCCGGCATTGGCCACAACCTTCAGGAACACTCTGTGGTGCTTGTACGCGGCGGCCGCGTGAAAGACCTTCCCGGCGTCCGCTATCACATTATCCGCGGAACGCTGGACTGCGGCGGTGTTGAGAACAGAAAGCGCAGCCGTTCCAAGTACGGCGCGCGCAGGCCGAAGGCCAACTAGGGAGGGATAGGTCATGCCGCGTAAGGGGCATATTAAGAAGCGCGAGGCGGAGCCGGATATCCGCTTTGGGAACAAGGCCGCGGCCCGTTTTATCAGCAGCCTGATGATGGGCGGCAAGCGGAGCGTGGCGGAGAGGATTTTTTACGGTGCGCTGGACAGCGCCGCGGAGAAACTGGGCTGTGAGCCCTTTGAGGTTTTTGAGAAGGCCATGAGCAACGTGACGCCCCAGATTGAGGTACGTCCCCGCCGCGTGGGCGGAGCTACCTATCAGGTGCCCGTTGAGGTGACGCCGGAGAGGGGCGTTCAGCTCTCTATCCGCTGGATTGTCTCCTATGCCCGGGCCAAGAAGGGGATGCCTATGGCAGACCGTCTGATGCATGAGCTGATGGATGCCTACAAGAATGAGGGCAGCTCCATCAAGAAGCGCGACGACACTCACAGGATGGCCGAGGCGAACCGCGCCTTTGCCCACTACCGCTGGTAGTTTAGTTAAATTATTGTTAAGCAGGTGCGTTTTTTGGATATCGCGAAACTCAGAAACATAGGAATAGCCGCCCATATCGACGCCGGCAAGACGACGACGAGCGAGAGGATTCTCTATTACACGGGGAGCAATTACAAGGTGGGCGAGGTTCATGAGGGCACGGCCACCATGGACTGGATGGAGCAGGAGCGTGAGCGCGGCATCACCATCACCTCCGCGGCCACGACGTGTATGTGGAAAGATCACACTATCAATCTGATTGATACGCCCGGCCACGTGGATTTTACCGTCGAGGTGGAACGCTCAATGCGCGTTTTGGACGGAGCCGTTGCGGTATTCTGCGCCGTCGGCGGTGTGGAGCCCCAGTCGGAGACGGTCTGGCGTCAGGCGGATAAGTATCACGTCCCGCGTGTTGCCTTTGTGAATAAGATGGACCGTATCGGCGCGGACTTCAACTCGGTGGTCTCCCAGATGCGCGAGCGCCTTGGGGCCTGTGCCGTCCCTCTTCAGATGCCCATTGGCGCGGAGGACGACTTCGCCGGTGTGGTGGATCTTATTGACCAGAAAGCGGTGTACTTCAGCGGTGTGCTGGGGCAG
>JAIKZX010000053.1 GCA_024681935.1 Fretibacterium sp. | reverse complement strand
CCCATGTTTTTTCGGATGACCCCTTCCGTAAAAAACGGCATGAAGGAAACCCTTCACGAGGCTACAATAGCCTCATCGTTAATGAGGCAGTGTCGCTTCCTGCCAGCTACATTTTACGGAGGTGTTTTGAATGTTGAATTGTATTAAGAATCACAGGAGGACGTTTGGGCTTGTTTTGGCTTTTGCGCTTGCGCTGGGAATGCTGGGCAGTGAGGCAGCGCTGGCGGTTTCGTCCTCAGCGTCGAACCCCATTGTCGGCATTGTGAAGAAGGCCTCGCCGGCCGTCGTGAATATCGACGTGGAGACGAAGGCACGGCGCTCGGTGTCTCCCTTCCCTTTTGATGACGACCCCATCTTTCGCCGCTTCTTCGGTGACGCGTTCAGGGACTTCACCCGTTCCGTGCCCATGAAAGGCCGCGGATCCGGTTTCATCGTCACGGAGGACGGCCAGATCCTCACGAACAATCACGTCGTCGACGGTGTGGACAAGATTACGGTATCCGTCCTGATGTCGGACGGCAGCAAGAAGACCTACCCTGCCCGGGTGCTGGGCAACGATCCCACCTATGACCTGGCGGTCATCAAGATCGAGCCCGACGGGGACCTGCCCACCCTGAAACTGGGGGACTCGGATGAGGTGGAGCCTGGCGAGTGGGTGGTGGCCATCGGCAACCCCTACGGATTTGAGCATTCCGTGACGGCGGGCGTCATCTCGGCCAAGGACCGCAGCATCCATGCTCAGGATGTCAACTTCGACGGCTTCCTCCAGACGGACGCGGCCATTAACCCCGGCAACAGCGGCGGCCCCCTGCTGAACATGGACGGCCAGGTGGTGGGGATCAACACGGCTATTATCCCCTACGCGCAGGGGCTGGGGTTCGCAATCCCCGTCAACATGGCCAAGGAGGTCATGAATGACCTTGTGTCCTTTGGCAAGGTGAAGCGCGGCTGGCTGGGGGTCTCCATCCAGAAGGTGACGCCGGAGATTGCCAGGGCTTATGGCGTGAAGAGCGAGGGCGGAGCCATCATCAGCGACGTGTTTTCGGACTCCGCTGCGGAGAAGGCCGGTGTGCGGCGTGGGGACGTCGTTATAGAACTCAACGGAGAAAAGGTTAAGGACGTCAACTGGTTCGTCCAGAAGGTGCGCAACCTGGCCCCCGGCTCCACAGCCACGCTTCTGGTCGTGCGCGGGGGACGTAAGGAGACGCTGAAGGTCAAACTGGATGAGCGCCCGGACTCCGCGGACGGCAAGAGGGGCAGAACGCCCCGCGGGCCGCGCGGCGACGACAGCGGCAAAACCAGCGACGCTCTGGATGATTTCGGTATCGAAGAGGTGGCCTCTGTGACAAGCGGCCTGCGGCGGCAGTACCGGCTTGACGCCAATGCGGAGGGCCTGGTGATTGTCGAGGTGGACGCTGATTCTCCGGCCGGCGAGGCAGGCATCCGTGAGGGCGACCTGCTGCACCAGGTCAACGGCCGCGATGTCAGGACGCTTGAGGATCTGAAGAGGACTATGCGGGACGGAGGAGATTCCGTCGTCCTGATGATTGGGCGCGAAGGCAATTCCTTCATCGTCGCACTGAAGGATGAAGACAAGGATTAACGGCGTTTATGGCAGTATAAAGGCGGAGTCTGACTCCGCCTTTTTTTGAAGTGTTCTGACGGGAGGTATTCTTATGTGTGATTTTAACAAAATCGGTAAGGCCGGCGCAATCTGTGCGCTGATCTCGTCCTTCCTTTCGCTGGGAGGCGCGTTCTCTTTCACTTCGCCTGCCTGGGCGGAGGAGGTGAAACCTGACGTTCAGGCGCTCGAAGAACCGGCTGTGCGCAGCGTCAACCATTTTACCCTCCAGGCGGCCCGTCTGCTGGCGCCGGGGGGAGAAAATTTCTTCTTTTCTCCCTACAGCATCATTTCCGCCCTGGGCATGACCTACGCGGGGGCGAAGGAGGAGACAGCCGGGGAGATGGAGAAGTCCCTGTTGTTCTCGCCGTTGCTCCACGGCTCGCTGGGGGCGCTGACTCAGGATCTGTCGAGCGAAACCGGGAAGAACTCAGAGTCGCTGACCATGGCTAACCGCATCTGGCTGAACAAGGGGCTGGGGATTCACGCGGACTTTGCCGAGACGCTCCGCCGCCACTACGGAAGCACGGCGGCTGAAGTGGATTTCAAAAAGGATCCCAGCGGGTCGAAGAAGGAGATCAACAGCTGGGTTGAGGAGCAGACCCACGAGCGCATCCGTGACCTGATCCAGAAAATAGACCCCGACACGCAGATGATTCTGGTCAATGCGATTTACTTCAACGGACGGTGGGAGAATCCTTTCAGCGAGAATCGAACCTCCCCCAAACCCTTCCACGTCACGGACTCGAAGACAAAGGATGTCCCCATGATGCAGCAGAACCGGCGGCTCCTGTACGGCGAGGTGGACGATGTGAAGCTGCTGAGGCTGCCATACAAAGGGCGGCTGTCGATGCTGCTGGCTCTGCCGAAAAAAGGTGTGGGCGTGGAGGAGATGCTGAAGGCTCTGGCTGAGGACAGCAGACTCTTTGACCGCTGGACCCGCTCTCTGTCGCGGTACGAAGTGGACCTGTGGCTGCCGAAGTTCCGGACGGAGAGCCGCTATGAGCTGAAGGATGTCCTCACAGCCCTGGGCGTGCGCCAGGCGTTTGAGAAGGAGGCAGACTTCTCCGGCATCACGGATGACGAGAAGCTCCGCATCGACTCAGTAATCCACAAGACCTTCATCGAGGTGGATGAGAAGAAGACTGAGGCCGCGGCGGCCACGGGTATCATTATGGTAAGAACGACCGCCGTCGCGCCGGACAGTATCCGTCGCGCGGAGTTTCACGCAGACCGTCCGTTCCTCTACTTCATCGTGGATGACGCCACGCGGATTATCCTCTTCGCAGGACGTCAGAGCTTTAAGTAGGATCCAGACAGCTACCTCTGTGCCGCTCCTTCCATGCCTTGATCTGGTCCAGGCGGTTTTTGTACCGCGCCTCCGCGCCCTGCTCCGTGGGATGGTAGTATTCCCGTCCCATCAGGGAGTCCGGCAGACACTGCATGGCTGTCAGTTTGTCCTCGGTGTCGTGGGCGTACTCGTAGCCCTTGCCGTAGTTCAGCTCCTTCATCAGGCGCGTGGGGGCGTTGCGGATAACCAGCGGCACGGGCTCGGCGAGCTGCGTCAGGGCATCCTCCCGCGCCGCTCCGTAAGCCAAATAGAGAGCGTTGGACTTCGGCGCGATGGACAGATGGACGACCGCCTGGGTCAGATGGACGGAGCACTCCGGCATCCCGATGAAGTGGCACGCCTGGTAGGCCGCGACGGCCATCTCCAGCGCTCTGGGCTCGGCCAGCCCCACGTCCTCGCTGGCGAAACGCACCACACGCCGCGCGATGTAAAGCGGGTCCTCACCTGCCTCCAACATTCGCGCCAGCCAGTAGACCGCCGCGTCGGGGTCGGAGTTCCGCATCGATTTGTGCAGGGCGGAGATGAGGTTGTAGTGCTCTTCGCCCTTCTTGTCATAGAGCAGGGACTTCTTTGAGGTACATTGTTCCAGCGTCTCCGGCGTGATAACGACGGTGTCGCCTTCCGTGTCTCCGTTCAGGACCACCATCTCCAGCGTCAGAAGGGCGGTCCGCGCGTCGCCGTTGGCGAAGGACGCCACGGCCTCCAGCATATCATTCAAGCTCAGGGGGACCTCAGGCCCCCCTGAAACTTTCGGGGACATCTTCACCTCACGGTCCCCAAAGCCTCTGGGGTCCTTCAGAGCGCGGGCTAAAAGCCCCGCGAGCTCCTCTGTTGTGAGGGCTTTCATGACGAACACCTTGCAGCGCGAAAGCAGAGCCCCGTTGACCTCAAAGGAGGGGTTTTCCGTCGTGGCCCCGATGAGGATAATACTGCCCTTCTCCACAAAGGGAAGGAAGGCGTCCTGCTGTGCCTTGTTGAAGCGGTGGATCTCGTCGACGAAGACGATGGTCCGCGCGCCGAAGCGGCGGTTCTCCTCCGCCTGCTGCATCACTGTACGGATCTCCCTGATGCCGCTGGTCACGGCGGAGAAATTGATGAAGGTGGCCTTTGTTCGCGCGGCGATGATGCTGGCGAGCGTGGTCTTGCCCACGCCGGGGGGGCCCCAGAAGATCATGGAGGAGATACGGTCCTCCTCGATGAGACGGCGCAACACCTTGCCGGGGCCCAGCAGATGCGTCTGGCCCACGAACTCCTCAAGGGTCCGGGGCCTCAGCCGGGCCGCCAGCGGGAGATCCGCTTCCTGTTCAAACAGTGTCCTGTCTTCCATATCGCCAGCAGCGGACTAAGCTGTCATGCCCGCCGCGCGCTGCACAAGGTCCCGGAACAGCCTGTTCATGATGGGGACGGACCCGGTGGGGAGCTCTTCGTGGGGGTAGACCAGGTCCTCAGGGTGCCACTGGACGGCGATGATGAGTCCGTCCGGGCTCTCAATCCCCTCAATGACCCCGTCCTCCGCACGGGCGGAGATAATCAGACCATCGCCCGGCTTCTTTACAGCCTGATGATGCATTGAGTTGACGGGGACGGTCTCCGTGTCCAAAATGCGGCGCAGACGGGTCTCCGGCTCAATACGGACGGTCCCGACCGTGACGTGGCGGTGTTCGTGCTGGCGGTGTTCCATCGTTTCCTCTGGCCGCTCACTGAGGTCCTGATACAGCGTCCCGCCGCAGGCCACGTTCAAAAGCTGCATTCCACGACAGATACCAAGGACGGCAAGGTGATGCTCCCTGGCGTAACGGGCGGCGGAAAGCCAGAAAGCGTCATACTCAGGGTCGACCACACCCAACTTCTCGTGGGGCTCCTCGTTGTAATAGCGGGGGGCCACGTCCGCGCCGCCGGGGAAGAGCAGCCCGTCGCACAGGTCGAAGGCATCCTCCCCGGAATTTGGAATAAATGGAAGGATAATCGGGGTCCCCCCGTTGTTGGCGATGGCCCGGACGCAGGTATCGTTTGCAAAGCTCCTCCCCATGGGGGTGATGCCGCTGCTGGCCGTTATGATGCTGCCCAGGATGCCGATCACTGGCCTGCGCTGCGCGTTGGATGAATCCATCACGATGACGACCTCCCCTGAATTTTTTTTGGCCCGATACTATATTCTATTGTATCAGAGGACCGGCCGTTAGGAGCCCCCGCCTTTTAAAACAGGAGGTCCATAACGACGCGGATGAAGAAGATTACCAGCACGACGCACATGATTGGCCGGACGACCTTCGCCCCCCCAATCTCGAAGGAACGCGAGCCAAAGTAACTTCCCGCCAGGT
>JAIKZX010000039.1 GCA_024681935.1 Fretibacterium sp. | reverse complement strand
GTCGCTGGCGCTCCTCTAATACGCTCGGCAAATCCGGCCTGAATTTGGGGCGGCCGCTGGGGAAGGTTCTCCAGGGCCGCCCTTTCATAAAAAACAAGAGGGAGGTCTGTGCACAATGAAGGTTTACGACAGCGGCGTGTTTCTTGTCAATGGGAAGGACATCGTGCCCGAGACGGAGGCAGCAAGGGTTCAGCAGTTGACCGGCAAACCTGCGGACAAGGCTGAGGCGAGAAAAGGAACTGTCGCCTACGGCATCATGAAGGCTCATAACAAATCAGGGGACATGGAAAATCTGAAGATCCGGTTCGACGCCATGGCCTCCCACGATATCACCTATGTCGGCATTATCCAGACAGCCCGCGCCTCCGGCATGACGAAGTTCCCGCTGCCCTACGTTCTGACCTGCTGCCACAACTCCCTTTGCGCTGTCGGCGGCACCATCAACGACGACGACCACCTCTTTGGGCTCTCCGCGGCAAAGAAGTACGGCGGGATCTTCGTTCCGCCCCACATCGCGGTCATTCACCAGTATATGCGGGAAAACTTCGCCGGCTGCGGCAAGATGATCCTGGGCTCCGACAGCCACACCCGCTACGGCGCGCTGGGGACCATGGCCATCGGCGAGGGCGGCGGCGAGTTAGTTAAACAGCTCCTTCAGGACACCTACGACGTGGCCTGCCCCGGCGTGGTGGCTATTTACCTGACCGGGAAGCCGGCTCCCTATGTGGGGCCGCAGGACGTGGCGCTGGCCATTATCCGTGCGGTGTTCCAGAGGGGCTATGTGAAGAATAAGGTCATGGAGTTCGTGGGCCCCGGCATCAGCAGCATGACGACAGACTACCGCAACGGCGTGGACGTGATGACCACGGAGACCACATGCCTCTCCTCCATCTGGCGCACGGACGGGGACACCAGGGCGTTCCTTGAGAAGCACGGACGCGGAAGCGAGTACAGGGAGCTTAACCCGGCAGAGGTGGCGTACTACGACGGCTGCGTCTATGTGGACCTGTCGGACATCCATCCGATGATCGCCCTGCCCTTCCACCCGTCCAACGCCTACGAGATCGGCGAGTTCTACGGCGATCTGGACGAGATCCTCGACGAGACGGAAGAGGCCGCGGCGAAGGTTGCGGGCGGCCGGGCCACGTTCACGCTCCGCGACAAACTGGTGAACGGGAAACTGCAGGTGCAGCAGGGCGTCATCGCAGGCTGCGCAGGCGGCAACTACACCAACGTCGTGGAAGCGGCCCACGCGCTGAAGGGCCGGAGCTGCGGTGACGGCGAGTTCTATCTCAGCGTTTACCCCTCCTCCCAGCCGGTGTTCACGGATCTGGACCGGAAGGGCCTGCTGGCCGATTTGATGGACGCGGGCGCGGTCATTCGGACGGCGTTCTGCGGGCCCTGCTTCGGCGCGGGGGACACCCCGGCGAACAACGCCCTCTCCATCCGGCACACGACGCGCAACTTCCCGAACCGCGAGGGCTCCAAGCCCGGACAGGGGCAGATGTCGGCCGTGGCGCTGATGGACGCGCGAAGCATCGCGGCGACAGCGGCCAACGGCGGCCTGCTCACCAGCGCGGAGGACTTCGACTGCAAGTGGGGCGACGTGCCGGAATATCACTACGACGACCGGGCTTATAAGTCCCGCGTGTATAACGGCTACGGCCAGGGCGACGGGAACGCGGCACTGCGTTTTGGCCCCAACATCAAGGATTGGCCGGAGATGGAGCCGCTGGCGGACAACATCCTCCTGAAGGTCGTGTCAAAAATCCTGGACGAGGTGACGACCACGGACGAGCTGATCCCCTCCGGCGAGACCTCATCGTTCCGCAGCAACCCGCTGGGGCTGGCGGAGTTCACCCTCTCCCGCCGTGACCCGGAGTACGTGGGACGGGCCAGGGCCGTTCAGGCCATTGAAAAGGAACGTCTCGCGGGGAAGGACGTTCTGCCGGAGGTTTTTGCGGCAATCAACAAGCTCCCGGGGCAGGAAAAGGTCACGGCCAGGGATGTGGAACTGGGCTCCACCCTCTACGCCAACAAACCAGGGGACGGCTCCGCCCGCGAGCAGGCGGCAAGCTGCCAGAGGGTGCTGGGGGCGCTGGCCAACATCACTCAGGAGTACGCCACGAAGCGCTACCGCTCAAACTGCATGAACTGGGGCATGATCCCCTTCCATCTCAAAGGGGAACCCACGGCGTTTGAGGTGGGCGATTATATCTATGTTCCCAACGCGCGCAGGGCGCTGGACGGTGACCTGAAGGACATCCCGGCCTATGTCATACCCAACGCGGCGACACCGGGGGACGGCCGGGTGAAAACGATTCACCTGTACGTTCAGGACATGACGAAGGATGAGCGGGAGATCGTCAAGGCCGGCTGTCTCATCAACTATAACCGCGGCCGGAAGAGATAGGAGACATCCTCACCCCATCAAAGAGACGGCGGGCCGCCCCCGGGGTTCTCTGCCCCGGAAGCGGTCCGCTGACCTTAAAGGGCGGGGAGAAGCTTCCCCGTCCGCCCTCATATTTCAGCACAGCCTGCCCCCTCCGCTTAGCCCATTTGAAACCGAAAATCATCAAATATAGAGTATAATAAACAAAGAAGCTTAAACAGAGGTGATTTCAGTTGAAGAAACGTCTGCTCTTTTTATCGCTGTTTCTGATTTTGCTGACGAGTGCGGGGAAGTCTGTCGCTGCTGTCTCCATGACACTGGAACAGTATATTAGAGAGATATTGCTCAACAACCATTCCCTGAGGGCCGGGGTGAAGTCCGTCGAGGCGGATTACTACTCCGTGCTGTCGGCCGTGGGGACGCAGCGTCCGGCGCTGGCGGCCACGGCCGGGGGAAACTGGGTCTCGCATCAGGGCAACGAGTCCGGCTACACGGCCGCCAATCTCGGGCTGGCTCTGACGCACCGCATCGACATCTCCGGGAAATACTCGCTGGACGAGCGGCAGCGCATCCTGGGCTACGAAGTCTCCCGTGCGAAGTTCGACGCAAACCTGAACACGCTGATTTCCACGGCGGAGCAGACCTGGTGGTCAGCTGTGCTGGCGCGTGAGAACGTCCGGCTCCAGAAGGAGGTCCTGACCCAGAGGTCGGAGAACCACCGGGTCACCATGGAAAAATACCGCCAGGAGCTGGTTCCGAGACTGGACATCGTGAGGAGCGAGGCCCAGGTTGTGCAGGCGGAGAGTCAGGTGAAGGAGGCGGAGACGACCTACCAGAACCTGCTGGCCAACCTCTCGTTCCTCGCGGGGGGGATGGACGTGGAGCCGGAGGAGCAGGAACTGAGAGTCCCGGAGTTCGACGTAGAGGTGAACTACGACGACGCGCTGGCGTTCCGGCCCGATGTGCGCTCTGCGCGGCTGTCCGTGGAACGGGCAAAACTGGTCAAGAAACTGACAGCCAGGGGGCTCTCCCCGACGCTGGACTTTTCGGCGCAGTGGACGGCCTGGTCCGACCCGGAAACGACCAACTCTGTCCCCAAAAAGGGTGAGGCCGCCGCGGGGCTGTCCCTGAAGCTCCCCATCTTTGACGGGCATCAGACGAAGTACGGCGTTCTGAACGCCGACCGGTTGATTCAGTCGGCGGAGTCCAGTCTGGAGTCGCTGAAAGAGCAGACACGCCGGGATATCGCCGTGGCCCTGAACAACTGGAAGAATGCCTCGGCCGTGGAGGTGGACCGCAAGCGGCAGGTGGAGCGCGCGAAGGAGGAGCTGCACATCACGGAGCTGATGTACAGCGAGGGCATGGGGGCCCAGATCGACCTCATCAACGCTCAGGTCTCCTATCGCTCTGTGAGCACAGAATACCTTGCCGCCGTGCGGGATATGTATGTTGCGCTGGTGGAACTTCGTCAGGCCATGGGCGACTACGCCCCGGACGAGGACGGCACGTGGCGCGAGGCTGTGACACGTTACGGGAAGGGCAATGACATCCTGGGTGAGGTGGGGCTGAAGTCCCTGCGCGATCCCCGGATCCAGCTTGAGGAAAAGGATTCGGCAAAGAAGGCCGGAAGTGACATCGTTCCGGCGGTGAAGCCTTTTGGTGTCCCGCCGGCATCCAGAGAAGAGGTTGCGGAGATCAAGGCATCCCTTCAGAAGATATATCAGGAGCGGGGGATAGAATAATTTCATGAGTCTTCCGAAACTGCTTCTGAGAACAATCACGGGGGGCAGCCTGTGCCTGTGTTTTATGCTGCTCCCCTTTTCGGCCGGGGCGAAGACGGGGAAATTTGAGCTTCCGCCCCCCTCTGAAGATGACCGGATTATCAGGGTTGACCTTCTCCCCAAACTCGCCGCCAAAAAAGCGGATTCCGGCAGCCCCTCCAGCGCAAAACAAAGGGAGGCCCGGATCCGGAGCATCGCGGAGCTGTTCTCCCGCTACAACCGCAGGCTTTCGTCAAAAAAAGCCCGGCAGTACGCGGAGTACCTCCTCCAGGCAGGGAAGAAATACGGTCAGGACCCCCTTGTGCTTGCCTCAATGATAGTTCACGAGTCCTCGGCCAACGCCGGCGCGGTCTCCCGGGGCGGAGACTATGGTCTGATGCAGGTTCGCTGGCGCGTCCACAAGAAAAGGATCATGAAGAAGTATCCCAATGTAAAAAAAGCGAAAGATTTTCTGGACCCCCTGATCAACATCATGGTAGGGACGGAGATTTTCTCGGATTATCGTGCCGCGGCGGGGTCGGACCTGAGGGCGGGGCTGCTGCGCTACAGCGCAGGGAACAGGAAACTGGCCAACAAGATTTTCTCCACGAAGAAGAAGCTGGAGGACGCGTATAAGAAACACCTCAGGACCCTTAAATAAAGAGGAGGGGATTCCCGGAGATGACCGGCTTTTTGCTGCGTAAGGTTTTTTTGGGGCTGTGGGCCCTGACGCTGTGTGTTCTTGCCCCTGAATCCCCTGCTTTGGGCGCGCAGACCGATGAGAACGCAACGAACGATGTGATCCGGCTCCAGACGGAGATCAGTGAAGATATTGCCGAGACGCGCGAGGCTGTCGAGACGGAGCTGGTGGCTTTAAAGCTGGGAAGCGCGGATGTGACCCTCAGGCTCGGTGAGCTTGCCGCGCTGATTGAGACGGCCTCGGAGGACATGACGGTCTGGGGCTACACGAATGAGCAGCGCGAGCTGCATACGCAGATATTGTCAGATCTGAAAGTGACCTACACGGCCTTCAGTGTCCTGAATCAGATGACTCTGCCTCAGTCCGGGCCGGAGCTGCCCCTCATGCCGGCATCACCGGATATCAATAACTCCGACTATCTGCGCATGGAGATTGACAAAGTGTCGCAGGGGCTGAACCATGCCGCCTTCATGATTCAATCGAAGCTCCACACGCTGCGCCTTGACATTGCCGATGTGGTAAAACTCAAAAATGAGGCGGAGGGTGACCAGAAGGGGGGCATGGCGATTGAGCTGCCCCGCACCTACTCGCTGGCGCTGGAGGCGGCCCGTCTGAACCTCGCCCTGTCTTCGCTCCAGGTCCGCACGATGCGCCAGGGTTTTGACCAGAACATTACTTTTGTCTCCCAGCTCAAGCGGCAGCTGGAGCTCATAGAGGATAATGTTATCTTCCCGGAGGAGGTCCTGAACGCCAACATCGCGTCGCTGCAGGAGCGCATTGACGCGATGACCCATGAAATGGAGGAGGCCAGGAACGCGCTGGACTCTGCCACCGCCTCCGTGGTCCGGGCCAGGGCATCCCTTTCCGTCAATGAAGATGTGGAAAACACGGAGACCGACCGGCTGACACCGGCTCTGACGCTCTACATGGCGCGGCTTGCGCGGTCAAATTACTGGGAGTACATGGTCTCCCTTCTCGACGAGGAGGTCGGGTTCCTCAGGGAGACACAGGATGTCTGGCGCAAGCGGTATAAGCTCTTCCTGGACGAGGCGTCCGGCGAGGAAATATGGAAGGACCGGGAAAACGCCGAGACGCGCCTCAGTGAGCTCCAGATGCAGCTCACAGCCGTACGAAGGCTGGAGATGGACCTGATTCAGCACATTGAGACCCTGCAGAAGCAGGCGGATGCCATCAGGGACGCCGGCAGTGAGGAGCCTCAGGAGGGGCAGACCGGCCTGGCCGCGCTCTCGCCTGAGGACCGGAGCAAGGTGCAGCAGAACCTGCTCCAGACCATCGCGAACCACCGCAGGATCATCTCGGACATCCTGAACCGCTACGAGTCTCAGATACCCATCCTGACCTTCCTTTACCAGCGTCTCTACATCGAGGCCAGCGACAGGATCAGTGCCATCCGGATCGCTGAGAAGGTCCACAGCTTCAGCAAAGAGACCATCCTTGGATTTCTGGATACGGAACTGTGGAAGGGTGAGGGCTATTCCGTCACAGTCTGGCGGCTGTCCGTCGCCGTGCTGGTGTTCCTCTCCAGTTTCTTCCTCAGTTCCATCGGCAGCCGCTGGCTGAAGTCCCGGATGCTCAAACGCTTCAACACCAGTGAGACGGCAGCCAACGCCACCCAGCGCATTGTCTTCTACATTTTATGGCTCGCTTTCGCCCTCACAGCGCTCAACATCGTCAAAATCCCCCTGACAGCCTTCGCCTTCCTGGGCGGCGCCTTCGCGGTGGGTTTTGGATTTGGGATGCAGAACATCTTCAACAACCTCATCAGCGGCTTCATTGTCATCTTCAGCCGGCCCTTCAAGGTCAACGACATCATCTCCATCGCGGGGACGGAGGGCACTGTACATGACATCGGGTCCCGCTCCACCACCATCAAGACGTGGGATGGGCTGGATGTGGTGCTGCCCAACCGCTACTTCCTGGAGAACAGCGTCACCAACTGGACCGGCTCGGACTATAAGATGCGCTGCGTCCTGAAGGTAGGGGTCGCCTATGACGCGGACACCCGCAAGGTGGAGGAGCTGATGCGGGATATCATGAAGGGACATTCAAAAACGCTGAAGGACCCCGCGCCCTTCGTCGTCTTCAGAAACTTTGGCGACAACGCGCTGGAGTTTGAGGGCTATTACTGGATTGACCTGCGTCAGGCGTCAACCCTGAAGGTTGCCAGCGATATGCGCCACCACCTCGCCTCGGTGTTCCGGGATGAGGGCATTGGAATTCCCTATCCGCAGCGGGATGTCCACATCATTCCGCCTGAGACAGGGCCGAAAGAGGCGAGCGAATGACACCGGAGGAAATCGAGCAGGCCAGCATGGCCATCATCGCGGAGGAGCTGGGAGACTGGTCCGGGGACGAGGAAAATCTTCCCGTTGTGAAGCGTGTCATCCACACGACGGCGGATTTTGACTTTGCCAGGAACCTCTGCTTCTCAGGGGGGGCCGTGGCCCGGGCGCGCGAGGCACTGCGCCGGGGCGTCACAGTGGTAACGGATACGGCCATGGCCGCCGCGGGCATCAACAAAAAGGCAGCCTCCCGCTGGAATGTCCCCGTTGTCTGCCACATGGGGGAACCGGCTGTTCAGGATGAGGCCATGATGCGCGGCACGACCCGTGCTGTCGTCAGCATGGAGCGCGCGGCTCTGGATACGCCGGACGCGATTTTTGCCATCGGCAACGCCCCCACGGCCCTCATTCACCTCTGTGAGCTCATCCGGCACAGGCTGGTCCGCCCCTCACTTGTGATTGGCGTCCCGGTGGGCTTCGTCAACGTTGTGGAGGCCAAGGAGATGCTTTCCGCAACGGACGTTCCCCAGATTGCCGCGATGGGACGCAAGGGCGGCTCCACAGTGGCGGCAGCCATCGTCAACGCGCTGTTTTATGGCATGTAAGCCCCTTCGTGAGGGGGTAACCACAGGGACCTGCGCGGCGGCGGCGGCAAAGGCGGCGGCGCTGTGTTTCCGCGATGGAAAATGCCCCGGACAGGTGACCGTAACAGGGCCCTCTGAGAGGACATTCACCCTTTCGGTTTTTCCTGTTCCCGGCGGCTGCGGCGTGGTGAAGGACGCGGGGGACGACGTGGACGCAACGGATGGAATGACGGTCTGCGCGTCGCTGGAGGTCAGTCCGGAGGAGGGGCCGGTGACCTTTGCCGCAGGGGAGGGCGTGGGCACAGTGACTCTGCCGGGGATGAAGGTTCCTCCCGGCGAGCCGGCCATCAACCCCGTTCCGCGCAGGATGATCGGGGACGCGGTGCGTTCGGTGCTGGGGCCCCGCGCTGTGCGTGTCACCGTCTCCATTCCCGGCGGGGCGGAGACGGCAAAACACACCTTCAATCCCCGCCTTGGAGTGGTGGGGGGGCTTTCCATCCTCGGAACCACCGGCGTTGTGCGTCCCATGGACGAGGAGGCGCTGCTGGCGTCTCTGGACCTTGAACTCAGCATCCTGCATTCGCTGGGAGTCAGAGACCTCATCATGACCTTCGGCAGCACGGGCGAGACGGCCCTGAGAAAGGCCTTTGGCATTGAGGGCCGCCGTGTCATTCAGGTGGGGAACTATCCCGGACACGTTCTGGACGAGGCGGCGCGGCTGGGCTTCCGGCGCGGACTCATCTGCGGTCATCCCGGAAAGCTCCTGAAGGTGGCGGCGGGGTCCTTCAACACTCACAACCGCGTCGCGGACGGACGGCTTGAGGCGCTCTGCGCCCATGCGGCAATGGCCGGGGCACAGAGGGACTTTGTTCAGCAGCTCTATGCCTGCCGCACAGCGGAAAACGCCATGAAGCTCCTGCAGGATGAGGGACTGACCGGCCTTTGGGAGACGCTGGCCGGGGTTGTGGCCCGCCGCTGCACGGACCGTTCCTTCGGCGAATTTCCGGTTGAGGCGGCCTTCATTGACAACGATGGGAACATCCTGGGCTGCACGCCGGGGGCAGGAAAAAATTCAGACACTCCTGATTTTCAGACCGTTCATGCTATCATTTAAAGAGCCCCGCGAAGGGTTCAATATCACGAGAGGGGAGATATATCCCATGAGAAAGATCCTTGAGATTTTGTGCACTGGTGCAATTCTGCTGCCGTTCGCCGGGCTTTTGCTGCCCCGTTCTGCCGGAGCGGAGGAGCCCGCGGCTGTGAAACGCCCCGTTGCCGTCTTCAACACCAGCATGGGTTCGTTCCGCATTGAGCTTTACACGGACCTCGCGCCCAACACCACGAAGAATTTCATCGACCTTGTAAAGAAGGATTTTTACAACGGCGTGATCTTTCACCGCGTCATCGACAACTTCATGATTCAGGGCGGCGACCCCACGGGCACCGGCACGGGCGGCCCGGGGTACACCATTCCTGATGAGTTCGGCGAGGGACTGAAGCACAATGCCCCCGGCATCCTGTCCATGGCCAACGCCGGCCCCAACACAGGCGGCTCGCAGTTCTTCATCACGCTGGTTCCGACGCCATGGCTGGATGGGCATCACGCAATCTTCGGCCATGTGACGGAGGGCATGGAGGTTGTTGAGGCCATTGGCCACACCAAAACGGGGCGGGGGGACAAACCCGTGGAGGATGTCGTGATGAAGTCCGTCACGATTGAGGAATAAGAAAAACAGGGGAGGTATTTGTACATGGGCAGGAAGGTTTACGTCACGCGGGCGCTGCCGCGCGCGGTAATGGAGGAACTGGGCAAAGTCTGCGAGGTCACCGTGAACGAGGCACCCCGTCCGGCCACAAAAGAGGAAATTCTGGCGGGCGTGAAGGGCATGGACGCCATCGTCACAATGCTGAACGACAAAATCGACGCGGAGGTCATTGCCGCGGCCGGCCCTCAGCTCAAACTCATCGCCAACTACGCGGTGGGGTACAACAATATTGACCTGACTGAATCCTGCAATCGGGGAATCTGTGTCACCAACACGCCGGACGTCCTGACCAACGCGACAGCGGACATGGCCTGGGCTCTGCTCTTCGCAGCCGCACGGCATATTCCGGCGGGCGACCGTCTGGTCCGCACGGGGACCTTCGCCTGGGCGCCGGAATTCATGCTGGGCGCAGACATCACGGGCCGGACCCTCGGCGTCGTGGGGGCGGGGCGCATCGGCCTGAACTTTGCCCGCAAGGCTCACTGTGGCTTTGATATGAAGGTAATCTACGCAGGACGCCATCCCTCGCAGGAGTTCGAAGCCAGCACGGAGGCCCGCTTCGTCACGCTGGAGGAGCTGCTGCGCACGTCGGACTTTGTGTCGCTGCACGTGCCCCTGACAAAGGAGACCCGCCATATGATCGGCGCCAGGGAACTGGCGATGATGAAGCCCACAGCAATCCTCATCAACACCTCCCGCGGCCCTGTGGTGGACGAGAAGGCCCTGGCCGAGGCGCTGAAGAACCGCACCATCTGGGCAGCCGGCCTTGATGTCTATGAGAACGAGCCGGACGTGGAACCGGACCTGAAAGGCCTGGACAATGTGGCCCTTGCCCCGCACCTGGGGACCGCCACGACGGGCACCCGCTATGAGATGGGGCTGATGGTCGTGCGGAACGTCGCCGCGGCGCTGGATGGCCAGGAGCCGCCCAACAGGGTAAAATTGAGGTAAGGCTCCGGGAACAGAGCAAAAGAGCCCGACAAATCCTAATTCATGCTATATAATTAGAGCATCATCAAAATATTTCTCCCGATTCTGTGAAGGAGTGAAATTCAATGTCCTTACCGAAGTTAAACGGTTTCCCGGAGGAAAAGCTCACCGGCGAGCAGATTTCTGCCCTTCAGTCCGCGGCCCGCGACGCCCGCATCAGCGCCGTGACGATGGTCGCCGCCGCTAAGAGCGGACACCCTGCCGGGGCGTTCTCCAGCATGGAGATGTTCCTCTCTGTCTTTGGCGTCGCCAGGAATCTGACGGCTCCCCAGAGTGATTTGGGCGAGAGGGATTTCGTCGTCGTATCCCACGGGCACACCTCAGCGGGGGCTTACGCGGCTCTGGCGGCATGGGGCTTTGTGGAACGGGACGAGGTGAGGGCGCACTTCCGCCACTGCCACAGCGCCTTCCAGGGGCACGTAACCCGCGAGGTCCCCGGCATCGACTGGGGAACGGGGAATCTGGGGCAGGGGCTCTCTGCAGGCGTGGGCTTTGCTCTGGCCCAGCGCGCCCGGGGACACCGGGGCCGCGCCTACGTCCTGATGGGCGACGGCGGACAGCCCAAGGGCCAGCTTGCCGAGGCCCGGCGTGTCGCCGTCAAGGAGAAACTGACCAACGTAGTGGCCCTCGTCGACTGGAACAACATCCAGATCAACGGGGACCGTGAGACGGTCATGCCCTGCAGTCTGCGGGCCATCTGGGAGGCGGACGGCTGGGAGGCCGTGGAGTGCGACGGGCATTCCTTCCCGGCTCTTTATGAGGCACTTCGGACCGCCGGACAGCGCGGAAAGCCCACAGTTCTGCTGTGCCACACGGTGATGGGCAAGGACGGGGGGCCCATGGAAGGCATCCCGGACTACCACGGCAAAGCCCCCAGTCCGGAGGTCTACGCGCAGGTTGTCAAAGGCCTCGGCGGTGACCCGGAGGTTTTGACCCGCGCGCTGGAGGCCAGGAAGTCGGCCCCGGAGTATAAAGGCCGGGAGGTTACACTTCCGCCCGTACCTTCCCTTGATCTGGGCACGCCCCGGACCTATGAGGGGCCCAAAGCCTCGGACAACCGCGGGGCCTTCGGCAAGGCTCTGGCTGATATCGGAGCGCTGAACTACAAGAAGAACGACCGGACGCCCATCCTTGTCTTTGACTGCGACCTGGCCCCCTCCGTCATGACCGGCGGATTCCGGGATGCCTGCCCGGAGAACTACGTGCAGTGCGGAATCCAGGAGCACAACACCGCCACCGCTTCCGGAGCGGCCGCGTCGACCGGCGTGGTCTCCGTCTGGGCGGACTTCGGGGTGTTCGGCATCGACGAGGTTTACAACCAGCAGCGTCTGAATGACATCAACCACGCAGGGAACAAGACCATCCTGACCCATGTGGGCCTTGACGTCGGTGAGGACGGCAAAACCCACCAGTGCATTGACTACGTGGGGCTGATGCGCAACATGTTCGGCTGGAAGCTGGTGGTGCCCATCGACCCCAACCAGACGGACCGGGCCACGCGCTGGATGCTCTCCACCCCGGGCTGCATCTGCCTGGCTGTGGGACGCAGCAAGCTCAATACGGTGACAGCTCAGGACGGCAAGCCACTCTTCGCCGGGAACTACCGGTTTGAGTACGGCAAAGCTGTGAAGCTGCGCCAGGGCCGGGATGGCACCATCTTTGCCCTGGGAGCCATGTCACAGACCGCGCTGGAGGCGGCAGAGCTTCTGGCGAAGGAGGGCGTCGAAGTGACAGTGTGGGGAGTTTCCTGCCCGCTGGAAGTGGACCTGAAGGCGCTGAAAGAGGCCGCCCAGGGGCCCATCCTGACGGTGGAGGACCACCATGTGGACACCGGCATGGGGGCAATCATGGCCCTGACAGCGGTGCGTGAGGGCGTGAAGCTCGACAAATTCAGGACGTTGGGGGTGAGCCGTTACGGCACATCCGGATCGTCGGGCGACGTTTATGCGGACATGGGGCTCTCCGCCTCCGGCATTGCCGCAGCGTTCCGGGAATTTTAACTTTGAGTTTCAGTGCTGGTCCTCTCCGGAGGCCAGCCCTTTAATTTTATGGAATGGAGGAGCGAATAATTATGCCTCGCACAGTTTTGCACGATGTTTTTGATATGGGGCAAAGCGCGTGGCTGGACACCATCAGCCGCAGCCTGATCGCCTCAGGGGGCCTGGCACAGTGGATTGACCAGGGAGTTGTCGGAGTGACGACAAACCCCTCGATTTTTGAGGGCGCCATCGCCAAGACAGAGGACTATGACCGGGAGATCGCGGAGATGGCGGGCAAGGGCAAGACCGCGTCCGACATCTATGAAGCGCTGACGCTCCAGGAAGTCGGTGCGGCGGCGGACATCATGCGTCCCGTTTACGACCGCACGAAAGGCCAGGACGGCTATGTGAGTCTGGAGGTCAATCCCCTGCTGGCGTCCGACCTCTCCAGCACGGTGTCAGAGGCCAAACGCCTCTTCTCCACCCTGAACCGCCCCAACGTCATGATTAAGATCCCCGCCACGCCGGAGGGCGTCTCCGCGGTGGAGCAGTGCATTGCTGCCGGCGTCAACGTCAACGCCACGCTTATTTTCTCGGAGGAGCAGTACGCCGCTGTGGCGGAGGCCTATATCAGGGGGCTGAAGGCACGGGCCGCGAAGGGCGAGAGCCTGACGATTGCCTCCGTCGCATCGGTGTTCGTCAGCCGCGTGGACACAGCGGTGGACAAGGCCCTGACGGCGAAGAACGAAAATTCCCTCTGCGGAAAAATCGCCGTGGACAGCATCCGTCTGACCTACCAGCGGTTCAAAAAGATTTTCTCCGGCGCGGAGTGGGAGGAACTTGCCGCAAAGGGAGCGCGGGTGCAGCGTCCGCTGTGGGCCAGCACGGGCACAAAGAACCCCGCCTACTCCGACGTGAAGTACGTCCAGGAGCTCATTGGGCCAAAGACGGTCAACACCGTTCCCCCCGCGACCCTCACCGCCTTCCTTGACCACGGAAAGGCCAAAGCGGCCCTTGAGGATGACCTTGACGGGGCAAAAGCCAGGATGAAGCGCCTGGATGAGGTGGGAATTGATCTGAAGGCCGTCTGCGCCAAACTGCTGGCGGACGGGCTGGAGTCCTTCAATGGGGCGTTCCGCTCTCTCATTGCCGCCATTGAGACGAAAGCGGGGAAGAAGTAGCCCCTTTTCAGAAACACCGCTGAAATGAAAGCCGCCCCGGCTGTCGGGGCGGTGTTTCTGAGAATGTTTTGAACCCAAACCATCCACCCCTGGGCTGCTGTCTCACAGCAGCCCGGGGCTTTTTTTGACTGCTGTTGAAAAAAGGGAAAAAAATCCTGCGCAGACTGCACGCTGTGAACGCGGGAAGGCACGTCTGTGTCCGAGGCAGAAATCCTTCCCGTGCCCGCGCTCCTTATTCTGCACCCTTCAGCCCATTCATTTTTCGGGCCTCACTCATGGGGAGCAGGACAAACCCTCCCGGAAGCAGCTTTTACGTCCAACACAGCTCACTTCCCGGACGGGCGCGACAGCCTCTTGCGGGCGGACTGCGGGTTAAAGGCTTCCTTCAGCGCGTCGGCGATCGACTGAAAATATGCGTCCTTTTCTGCGGGAGTCATGCTGTTGATCTCCGCGCGCAGTTTTTCCTGCATCCTGTCCGCTTCGGCTTCAATGGGATTTTTTGCTCTGTTATTCAACGTATTGTTATTCATCGCCGGGACCTCCGCCTTATTTCAACAGAAGTATAACACAGGCGGATATCCGGGCGGCATTAAGGGATCTCCGGCCGCGGAACTTCGCCCCGGAGACGCGGGCAGCGTCAGGGGGACAGGCCGAAAAAAATTATTATGCGGCGGAAGCTGCACCGGCTGGAGACCTGCCGTGCCGCTAAAAAAAGGAGGGAGCTGATAAAGCCTCAGCCCCCTCCCGGAAATCAGAACTTATTTCGTCTCCAGAAACCTCTCAGACACCTTGCCGGACTTGCCCAGAAAATCCCCGTAGCCGAAATATCCGCCGTTCTTCCCGTGGGAATGTGAGAAAAAGGCCAGCGACGAATCACCGCCTTCTTTCGCCATGGGGTTGATCTTCCCGTTCGCGTCAAGATAAGCCTCGTCTGCCCATACTTTCCTGACTTTCAGGATCATCAGGCGGCTCTTGCTGTCCGGCGCGATGGCGATATCCTCCTCAAGCTCGCACTCCAGCGAGACAGGGAACTCCTCAATCATCGGTGCATTGACCTCCGATCCCCTGACCGCCGTCAGTCCCGTTACCTTCAGCTTGTCCTGAAACTCTCCGCCGGGGGCTTTGCCGGAGAAACTGCCCAGCAGATCCGTCTCCGCAAGGTATTTTATGGACGGAAGATTGACGGTACAGACACCGGATGTCTTAATGATCTGGTAGGTAAAGCTCTTTTCCGCATTGCCCTTAATCCCGAAGCCGATGCGCATGGGGCCGCCGTCCTTCCCGGAGGATAAGACACCGCCGCGATGGAACACGCCAAAATTTGCCTGACCCTCCGGTGTGTAAGCGCCCACCACCATTAAGGGCGCCGGCAGGAAATGCGGCGAGCCGGTGAACTTCAGCCAATCAGCCGACGCGGGGACGGAAAAAGCAAGAACAGACAACACCAGCAACGCGATTATCTTCTTCATGATACAGACTCCTCCTTAATGCTTTTTCCCGGATGGGACTTCAAGGCCGTTGGGCTGGGGAAATTTTTCCTGCCAGAGCTTGCCGCGGTGCCCCCTGTTCCCACTCAATGCGTAATACCCGCTGCGTTCCGCGCTGCCTGCAAAATAGACAGGCGCTCCGGCCTTGATGGGATCATACTGGGACACGGGCCTGGTCTTGTCGCCTTCCAGCACTTCGGAGTCCACGCTGTAACTGATCACCTCACCGAAAAATACCTTGTGCTGCCCGCCGGGAAACTCCCTGGTCTGAACAACCTTACATTCCATCACGACAGGGCACTCTTTCAGGACGGGAGCGTTGACCGCTGCCCCCTTCTCCTGTTTCAGCCCTGTCACGGCAAATTTGTCGAAATAAGTTTCATCCTTCATAGCGGACACCTTGCCGCAGTAATCCGCCTGCGCCAGAAGGGCAGCGCCGGGGACATTGACGGAGAAAGCCCCGGTCTCTTCGATGTTCCTGGCCGTCTGACGACCTGGGCGGATTCCGACGTAGAAAATCATCCTGCCGGAGGGCGTCTCAGCAATTCCTGCCCTGTCAATGACGCAGACATCCGGCCTCCCCTGCCCGTCATAGCTCCCGATTAAGTAGGCTGATGCAGGCAGCATCCGGGATGGATTTTCCACAGCAACCTTTGCAGCATGGGCCGGAACCGAAAGGCAGAGGATGGTCAGGCACCCCAGTAACCTCAAAAAACGATGCATTTTCAAAACACTTCTCCTCCTTAATGAAATATTCATTTCTGTTTGTTCTTTATTCCCCAAACAGAACAACACGCGACATAAGTTTTACCCAGCTCACTTATGTCAGAATAAGCATATCATTTCAGAAAAAAAAACAAACGATCCTCTCAGAGCCGGTGGGGAATGAACGGCAGATTCGTGCTCTTCCTCATATTCACGGGTCTGACGGCGCCGGACGGTTCAGGCGTCCTCTCCGTCTGCGCCTTTTTCCACTATAATTAATCCTATCATCTTTTAGGGGGGAATCCTTATGAAAACACTGCTGAAGAACAGAAATCCCCGCCGGCATGGCGTCTCCGGCGCGGCGCTCGTCCTTCTTTGTGCGGCACTGGGATTGGGCCTGTTCCTTGCGGCACGGACTTACGTTCCACAGGATACCGGCGTTCCGCCGGCACGTGTCAGTTTCCAATACACGCACAACCCTATGGACAATCCCAGAGCCGCGGCAGATATTATCGTCAATCCCCATGCCGTTTATGGGTTTTCGCCAAATCCTGCGTCAAAAAGACTGGGCCCCTTTGCAGCCGCCATCGACTGGACAAGTTCCGCCGACGTTGCGAGGGCCAGGGCAGTGCGGGAGGCATACCATGAGAGGAACATGAACCTGTGGGAAATATACTCGAACATGAAAGCTGAGAAGCGTCCCACGGAGGAAATTGCCCGCGCTGTCAGCCGCCAGAGGAACCTCAACCGCCTTGCCGGACTGGACAGCAAGAACCGGGCGCTCACGAAGGCGAGCAACCTGAAGGCTTATGGCAGCGAGGAGGGGCCCACCGCAGACTCTCTGTATCAGAAATACGGTTCCTGGGAGACTGTCATTGACAAAGCCATATCCACCAATCCGGGAATGGATGCCTGCTGCGGGCTTTATGATGACTGCTATCCCCTCTATCAGCTGGACGGGAAGGATTAAGACGCGCGGTCAATCCCCATACAGGCGGCTCTTCCACTCAGCCGGGAGAACGGCTCCGGCTGTCCTGGACCGGTCCGGAGACTCTCCTGAAATCCTCTGCGTAAGAATCCGATGGCCCTTCAGACGTTGCAGTGAAGTAAAAATTTTTTATTCTCTCCGCCACAGCACAGGTCCTGTCCATAAACAGCCTGAGCTGGGATTAAGCTGGGATGAGAGGCTGAAAAATACACCGCCGGGACAAAGGCCAGCACGTCTGCCGCCGGCAGTTCCAGTTCTTCAATACATCCCATCTCCGGAACGTCGTCCGTCCCGATGCAGGGGCCGCCGCTGCGTCTGCAGGTCTGACCGTCAAGGAAACCGTGAAGATTCGTTTCGCTGAACAGGGACTCTGTACCGGCCTCATGGCCGGCAGACAACGCCCCCTCTGCAAACTGCCGGGCAATCTCAGCGGCCTCCGTCCTTCTTCGCCCCAACGGCAATAAACACCTTTTGCCGGCGTATCCTCCCGCAAAGCGGATACGGCCTGTAAGAGAAGCCCCGGTCCGGAGACCGGGGCTGACTGTCTTTTGAATTACGCCAGAAATTCCTTCAGACGCCTGACGCCCTCAACAATCTGTTCCTCGGAGCAGGAGTAGGACAGACGGACATGGCCAGGGCTCAGGAAGGCTGTGCCGGGCACGAGCCCCAGAGCCTTCTCCTTCAGGATGGCCTCGCAGAAATCAACGTCGGTGGCCCACTTCTTCCCCTCCCCCAGGAAGGCCGACAAATCCATAAACACGTAGAAGGCCCCGCTGGGCTCCAGAACGGAGAGGCCGGGAATATCCGCCAGCAGCCTGAGAACAAGCGCACGGCGCTGTTCAAAGACCTTCCGCATTCTCTCCACATCCTCCTCGGACTCCTTCAGGGCCCCCATGGCCGCCCACTGGGAGATGGAGCTGGTATTGGAGGTGATGTGCCCCTGCATGGAGGTCATGGCCTTGATGAGCTTCTCCGGCCCCAGCGCGTAGCCCAGACGCCAGCCTGTCATGGCAAAGCTCTTGCTGACGCCGTTGATGTTCAGGACGAAGTCCCGCGCCTCGGGGACAAGCTGAAGCAGGTGCGGCGTGAAGGAGACGCCGTAGACCAGGCGCTCGTAGATTTCATCGTTGATAAGGGTGATCCCGTGTTTCAGCGCGATGCGCGTGATCTTCTCCAGCACATCGTGGGGGTAGACCATCCCGGTGGGGTTGTTGGGATTGTTCAGCACAACGGCCACGGTTTTGTCCGTGATGAGCTTCTCGAACTGCTGCGGGTCAGGAATGCAGCCTGTGGCCTGAGTATCCTGAATGACGGGCACACCGTCAAAGAGACGGACCTGCTCAAAGTAGCTGACCCACGCCGGGGCGAAGAGGATGACCTCGTCCCCGGGGTTCACCAGACACCCCATGGCCTCATAGAGAAGCTGCTTTGCGCCCGTGCCGGTGATGACCTCGTTCACACCGTAGCGCAGGCCAAAGTGCCGCTCATAGTAGTCCGCGGCTGCCTGACGAAGCTCCTTCATGCCCGCGTTCACGGTGTAATGAGTCTGGCCTTCGTCCATAGCCCGAACGGCATAGTCCCGGGCAGCCTTGGGCGAGTTGAAGTCCGGCTCCCCCGTCGTGAAGGACACCACCGGACGCCCCTGATCCTTCAGTTCTTTGGCCTTCGCCGCCATGGCCGTCGTGGCCGAGGGCGCCATCCGCACAATCCTTTCACTGAGTTTCATAAAACATCACCCCTTGCTGAATTTTCAGTTTTATTCATTATACATCAAGGCTTCAAGATCCAGTATCTCCCCGCCCAGAGCCTCCGCGTGGGCGCGGTCATGGACAACAGCCAGAAGAGTGCGGGCCCCCCTGGTCTCCCGGACGTATTCCAGCGTCTGCCGGGTGGAGGCCGGGTCCAGCCCGGCGAAGGGCTCATCCATAAAGAGGATATCCGCAGGGGCCAGACACGCGCGCACAACAGCCGCCCGGCGGGCCATCCCCCCGGACAGTGCCCCGGCGGGGGCGTCCGCGTTCTCCGCCAGCCCCACCCGGCCCAGGTGCTCAAGGACGACCGCCCGGCTGAGCGGGCCGGGACAGCCAAGGGCAATATTCCGCGCGGCAGAGAGGTCAGGGATGAGACGGTTCTCCTGAAAGACAGCCGCCTGCCGCCGGGGCACCCCCAGAATCTCCCCGGCGTCAAAAGAGACCAGGCCCATCAGAATGTGGAGGAGCGTCGTCTTTCCGATGCCGCTGGGGCCCGTCAGAGCCGTCACCTCTCCCCCGGGGAAGGTCAGGTTCAGATCCCGGAAGAGGGGGCGTGCCCCGCCGGAAAAACGCTTGCACAGTCCCCGCACTTCAATAAGGCTCATGCCCCCGCTCCCCTCAGGCGGTACAGGCCGTCCAGAAGGAGCCGCGAGAGCCGCTCCATGAGCCATCCCATCAGCAGAATGACCGCGGCCCATGCAAAGAGCTCCTCCGTGGCGAGGTAAATCTTTGCGCCGTAGAGCGCCTCCCCGATGCTCCCCCGCGGCGTCCCGAGGACCTCCGCCGAAACGCCGGCCTTCCACGCCATGCCCGAGGCGACCCGCAGTGCGCTGTCCAGGTATCCCCTGGCCGCCGGCAGCCGTATCCAGCGCCATTTTCTGCCCTCGCTCCAGCGAAAGACGCGGGCCATCTCCAGAAGCTTCCCATCCGCGGAGCGCGCCCCCGTCAGAAGCGCCGTATAGAGGATGGGGAACGCCACCAGCACCACCACCCCCAGCGCGATGCCGGAACTGGAGAAGAGGATGAGCAGCAGGATAACAATCACGGCGATGGGGACGCTCTTCATGAGAGCGGCCAGTGGAGCCAGAAGGACCTCGGCGGCCGGAACATGAAAGCTCAGGACAGCGGCGGCGGACGCGGCCAGGACCGCGAGCAGAAATCCAAGGACAATGTGGGCGGAGGAGAGGAGAACTCTTTGCCAGAAGGCTGCCGTACCCGAAAGGGACCAGAGGGCCCGGAGGGAGTCCAGAGGGGAGGCAACGGCCAGCCCTCCCGGAAAGCAAAGGGACAAAAGCTGCCACAGGGCAAGAAGAAAGAGGAGGGCCGCCGCCCTCCTCATAAAACCGTGTTTACCGGGCATTCTCCATAAAATAAAAGGCGTCGTCCGGCAGAGCGCCGCCCACGGACCGGGGTTCAGCCTCGAAGAGCACCTTCAGATAGCCCTTCACAGCCTCCCGCATGGCCTGCCCCGCCAGCGCCGTGAGGCCGCAGTGGGGAATCGCGCGCTCCACAAGCGGAGCATTGCTGAATATTCCATGCTTCACGATCAGCTCCGCCGCCTCTTTCGGATGAGTGCCGACATACTCTCCGGAGGTGCCGGCCTCCCGCATAAAGGCAACCGCCTCCGCCCTGTGAGACTCAACATAGCTCCGACGGGCCGCGTAAACGCCCATCACGAGCCGGGAAGAGCCGCCCACCTTTCGCCACTCCTCCGCCAGGCTCAGGGCCTCTCTCAACCCCTCAACCCGCGCCATTGCTGCCGCCGCAAAGGGATAGGGCAGAAGACAGGCGTCGCCCTTCCCCATGGCCAGGCGGGACAACACCTCGGCGTGCTCGCTGAGCCACTCAATATGGCAGTCCCTGTCGGGTTCCAGCCCGTTTTGCCGGAGAAGGTAGTTCAGCGCGAACTCCGGCGCGGCGCCCCTCCCTGCGGCCAGAAGCGTCCGCCCCCGAAGGTCCGCGATGGTGTGAACAGCGCCCCCCTTTTCAAGGATGGAGAGCGCCCCCAGCGTGTTGACAGAGAGCAGACAGAGGTCGCCCTTCAGCCGGTTCCACAGGACAGCCGCCATGTTGGTGGGCATGGCGGCGATATCCGCATCCCCGCGGGCAATGGCCGCCACAATCTCCTCCGGCGCGGAGACAACACGGAAGACACAGGCGTTCTCCGCCCGCCCCTGCTCCGTGTCCTCCATCAGCTTCGCCAGGCTCATGCCCGTCGGCCCCCTGAGGCACAGGACACGCACCGGTTCCGCCGCCCGGCAGACCCCGCACAGGAGCAGGAACAGACACAGCGCAGAAAATACT
Source organism: Fretibacterium sp. (assembly GCA_024681935.1). Lineage (GTDB taxonomy): Bacteria > Synergistota > Synergistia > Synergistales > Aminobacteriaceae > JAFUYV01. The sequence goes on along the minus strand of JAIKZX010000039.1, from coordinate 10,295 downwards.
GTTTTTCTCATGCTCAGACGGTCTGCTTTTCCCGTTTTTCCCGGCCCGCAAGGTATTCCCTGATGGACGCCAGAACCTCGTCCGCGTCCAGGCCATGAACCGTGCAGGCGTCGGCAAGGGACTCCCCGATGGAGGACGGGCAGCCGACACAGTGCATTCCCGACTGCATCAGGACATAGGCAATGCCCATGTCATACTGGAGCATATCGCCCATGGTGGTTTCCTTTGTAATCTCAAAATCCGGCATAACGTTTCCTCCTTAAAAAATCATCTGTCATTGCTATTTTCTCACTTTTTTGCCTGGGGTGCCATGTTCCCGGCGTCAAAAATGAAAGTTGTCACCCAGATAGAACTTGCGCGCCATGGGGTTCTCGGCCACATCATCAGGCGCGCCGTCCAGAAATATCTTTCCGTCGTGGATCAGGTAGGTCCGGTCTGTGATGGAAAGCGTCTCCCGGACGTTGTGGTCCGTGATGAGCACGCCGTATCCCTGCTCCTTCAGAGTGTGGATCATAGACTGGATGTCGTTCACCGCAATGGGGTCAATGCCGCTGAACGGCTCGTCCAGAAGGATGAAGCGCGGCTTCAGCGTCAGGGCCCTGGCAATTTCCACGCGCCGCCGCTCGCCGCCGGAGAGGGCGTAGCCCTTCGTGCCAGCGATATGCGTGATTCCAAACTGTTCCAGCAGGCCGTCCGTCGCGGATATATCGCCCCCCGTCTCCTGCCACACCAGGTCGATGTTCTCCCTCACGGTCAGGCTGCGGAACACCGAGGGCTCCTGGGGCAGATAGCCAATCCCCTCCCGCGCCCGGGCGTAGACGGGAAGGTGAGTCACCTCCCGGTCCCCGATGAAAATCTTCCCGGAGTCGGGACGCACAAGGCCGACAATCATATAGAAGGACGTGGTCTTGCCCGCCCCGTTGGGGCCCAGAAGCCCCACGACCTCGCCGGGACGGACCTCAATACTGACGTCAGAGACGACCATCCGTCCATCGTAGCTCTTGCGGATCCCCTGGGCTGTCAGCTTTGAAGTCCGGGGAGAAAGCTCCTCCCCTGCCGTTTTGCTCCCGCTCATTTTTTGCTGCCCTTCTTTCCTGCTCCCTTGCCGGCTCCTTTGGAGCCCTTAGCCTCCCCGGAGGATGGAACCTTATCGTTTCCGGACCTTTTCTTCTCCCGGGAAAGGTCGATGGTGATCTCCGCCCTGGAGGCGGGAACCTCCCGGGATCCGGGAACAGGCGCGCCGCCCATGGCCTCCACGCGGTTCTGGTCGGGGAAGTAGACGATAGACTCCGACTTCAGCGTACGCCCTCCCTGCACGGCGGAGACGTTGCCGCTGAGTACGACGCTGCCCCTCTCCGCCGAGTAGAGCGCGTGATTGCCCTTCAGGCTCACGGCTTCTCCCTTCTCCTTAGGCTTTCCCCGGAGCCAGACCCCCCTGTCCGCGGTCAGAGTGCGGAGCTCTCCCTCGCGGAGGATCCCCTCCACCGCGTCCGCGCCGAAGGAGAGGCCCCGGGATCGGTCCTCCAGCCTGCGGGCCTTCACCACCCAGAACTTGGTCTGCGTCTTCGGTTCACCCGTAATGCCGCCAATGCCGATGAGGGTCAGACGGTCCGCATCGAGGCGAAGCGCTCCCACTCCCCCTTTAACGCTCCCCTGAAAACGGCAGGTGGGGTCCTGGGCAAAGGAAAGCGACAGCTTGCCGGCCTCCAGATCCACCCTGTCCCCCATCCAGTCGCCGGAGGCAACAATCCCCTCCTCAAAGAGGACCTCCCGCCGCCCGACGTTGCCTGAGCCCCGGGGAGCTGCGACAGTCAGACTCCCCGCGGTGATGGTGACATTCCCGTCTGCCAGAAAGTCCCCCGTCTGAGAGTCGAAGCGCATCCTGTTGGCGGACAGGGTCGCCTTATCCGGAAGAGTTTCTGTGCTGCTCCAGGCCCCGCCTCCGCAGAACAGGCCCCATGCCAGGGCCAGAATCACAATGATATTAAAGCGCCGCATCCACGTGTCCTCCCCTTTTTGGGTCAGGGGACTCTCCCCGGAAACCCTCAGTTTTCGTCCGACGGCCATGCTCATTATATCAGGGGAATGTATTCATGACATGAGGACAGAACATGTGGATAAGTGGATAAGATGGTGGATAAAAAAACCTGAGTCGCCATTCTCACGGCATTTTCCCCCCAAATGTGGATAAGTGGAAGATGTGGATGAAGGAATAAATCGAAAAAAATCAAGTCTTGACTTTTTCCGGAGAATGTATCCACAGCCCCGGGCCCAGGATTCCTCCCCGGAGTTCCCCAAAATTTGCAAAGTATGGTATAAATACTCCGGTGCAGAGATGTCTGCGCGCAAGAACAAGGCGTAAGGGGAAATTTCTTTGAATTCAAAAGAAACGACAGCAGCGGCAAAGAAAACGGCGGCCACCCAAAAAACCGCCGCGAAGAAAGCGCCGGCAGCGAGAAAAACCGCCGCCAAAAAGACGACGGCAAAGGCCGCTACAAGGAGAGGCACCTCCCGGTCCGTGAACGCGGACGGAAAAACGCTTGTCATTGTGGAGTCTCCATCCAAGGCCGCGACGCTCTCCGGCATTCTGGGGAAGAATTATGTCGTCCGGGCAAGCATCGGGCACATCCGCGATCTGCCGCGCAGCCGGATAGCCATTGACATTGATCATGACTTCAAGCCGGAGTATATTCTGGTCAAGGGCAAGGCGGGCCTGAAAAACGAGCTGACAGCTCTGGCGAAGAGCGCGTCCAGCGTCCTTCTGGCGTCCGACCCTGACCGCGAGGGAGAGGCCATTGCCTGGCACCTGGCGGACGTGCTGGGGCTGGATATGTCAGAAAAGTGCCGTGTCCGCTTTTACGAGATCACGTCGGGCGCCGTGCGCAGCGCCGTCCAGACCCCGGATTATATCGACCTGAACAAGGTGGACGCCCAGCAGGCCCGACGTGTGCTGGACCGGCTTGTGGGCTATACCCTCAGCCCCCTTCTGTGGAAGAAGATCCGCTACGGGCTCTCCGCGGGGCGCGTGCAGTCCGTGGCGCTCCATCTTATCTGTGAGCGCGAGCGGGAGATTCAGCGTTTCATCCCGGATCCTTATTGGGTCATCACGGTGAAGGCGTCCGCCCCGGACGGGCGCGCCTACGAGCTGAGGGCCGACCGAATGAACGGAAAGTCCCTGATGAAGGGCAGCCTGCCCCTGCTCATCAACACCGAGGAGAAGGCCGACGAGATTCTGGCCGAGATCAGACGGAACCCCCTGGTGGTCTCTGAGTTCCGCCTGAAGGAGAGCCGGCGCACAGCACCGGCCCCCTTCCGCACCAGCACCCTCCAGCAGGAGGCATCCCGCCGCCTGAGCATGGCCCCGCGCCGCGCCATGCGCGTGGCTCAGGAGCTTTACGAAGGACTGAACCTTCCCGGCCGCGGGCACGTCGGCATGATCACCTACATGCGCACGGACAGCCTGCGGCTCTCCGACGAGGCGCTCGCCGCCTGCCGGGATTACATCGCGAAGAACCACTCTCCCAGGCACCTGCCGGGGAAGCCGAATCACTATGCGGCTCCCGGGCGCGCCCAGGATGCCCATGAGGCGATACGCCCCACGGACGTCACCCTGACCCCGGACTCCATCAGGGAGTTCCTGACGCCGGAGCAGTTCCGCCTCTACGATATGATCTGGCGCCGGTTTGTCGCCTGCCAGATGAGCCCCGCCGTCACAGCCCGGGCCACGCTGCGGGTCGAGGCGGGCCAGGCGGGGCTGCACCAGGACGGCGAGAGTCTGGTGTTCGACGGCTGGAGCGCCCTCTGGCCTCTGGAACTGAAGGGGGAGCAGCTTGCCCCGGCCAAAGAGGGCGAGAGGCTGGACCTCTCCTCCGCGGAGAAGGAGCAGCGGTTCACCCGCCCTCCGGCACGCTACTCCGAGGCCACCCTTATCAAAACGCTGGAGGAGAACGGCGTGGGCCGTCCCTCCACCTATGCCACCATTGCCGGCACGCTGGACTCCCGCGGCTACGTGGAGAAGAACGAGGAAAAACGTTTTTGTCCCACCTCGCTGGGCATGACGGTGGACGATTTCCTGATGAAATACTTTAACCGGAAGGACCTCTCATCCATTGTGGATGCGGGCTTCACTGCGCAGATGGAGAAAGAGCTGGATGAGGTGGAAGAAGCGCAGCGTCGGTGGCTGGATGTGGTGCGCGAGTTCTGGGGGGAGTTTTCCCACACCGTTGAGGAAGCGCAGGGCGCGGACCGGGTCCCTCTGCCGGAGCCGGAGCCTGTGGGTGAGGACTGCCCGGAGTGCGGCAAACCGCTGGTGAAGAAGCGGGGCCGGTTCGGTGAGTTCATCGCATGCAGCGGCTACCCCGACTGCCGGTACACCCGGGCGATTCTCGCAACCGTCGGCGTGAAGTGCCCCAAATGCGGCGAGTCGCACGGTGGAGAGGTCGTCAGGCGCAAAAGTAAGAAGGGCCGCACCTTCTACAGCTGCTCACGTTACCCTGACTGCGACTATGTCTCCTGGAACCAGCCCACAGGCGAACGTTGCCCGGAGTGCGGGGAGGAGCTTTTTCGCCGGGGACGGTCGCAGTTCTGTGTCAAGTGCGGGTACAAGGCCCAGGACGAGGCCACTGACGACTGAAAAGACAGCCAATACGACCGATAGGACAAAACGGGACCGCCGCGCAGAGCGGAGGTCCCGTTTGCTGTTTCCGGCCTGAGCCCGGGATTTTTCCCGGTCCGGGGGCGGTCCTTTCAGACCGCCGCCGCTGTCACAGCAGCCTCCACAAGGGCCGGAAGCGTCGCCGAGGCGGCGGTGAATATCTGCTCAAAGCCTGCTTCTTCTGCGGCCCGCGCGGTCTGGACACCAATACACACGGCCTTCACGGCCGCAAAACCGCCCTCCGGGGCGCAGGCGGCAAAGCCCCGCACCGTGGAGGCACTGGTGAACACCGCCATATCCAGATCCTCAGGCAGTGAAGCCTTCACATAATGTGTCCGGTAGAGAGGGACCTCCGAAAAATCCGCGCCGCGCTCCCTCAGAAGATCCGTCAGTTCCGGAGAGCCCTTCTCCGCGCGAAGGAGCAGCATCCGGCCTCCACGCTCCGCCAGACCGGCGGCCAGATGCGCGCCGTCGTAGACCTCCGGCATGAAGTCCACCCGGAGCCCGCAAAGCCGCAGCGCCTCCGCCGTGGCCGGGCCAATGGCAGCAATTCCGGCGGAACCCAGCTCCCTGATGTCCCGCTCCTCCCGCGCCAGCCGGGTGAAGAGCGCCTGAACCCCCGTGACACTGGTGAAGCCCACCCAGTCAAATCCGGCAAGGGGCGGCAGGGCCCCGGAAAGAACCTCCGTCGCGATGCAGGGGAACTCCAGAACCTCAGCCCCCGCGTCCCGCAGCATACGGGACAAACGCCCCGCACGTTCCCTGGGACGGGTCACAGCCACGCGAAGACCGCTCAGGGGAAGGGAGGCTCTCCAGTCAAGCTTCTCCGCCAGACTGGCCACCGGACCGATCACCAGAATCGCGGGAGGGGTGATTTTCCTCTCCTCCATGAGCGCCTTCAGACTCCCCAGCTCTCCGGTCACGCACCTCTGCCGGGCGGTGGTGCCCCGCTCAATAGCGGCAGCAGGGGTGCCGCTATCCATTCCCGCGTCCATCAGCCGCTGGCACAGCGCTCCGGCGTTCTTCACGCCCATGAGGAAAACCAGCGTCTCCCCCTTTGTCCGCGCCAGCCCCTCAAAGTCCAGACCAGGGAGCCCTCCCTTTTCGGAGTGCGCCGTGATGATGCGAAGGGCGGAGGAAAGCCCGCGATGCGTCACGGGAATCCCAGCCCAGGCCGGCACAGCCAGAGCGGAGGTCACGCCGGGCACAATCCCAAAGGGAATCCCTGCGGCCCGCAGCGCCTCCGCCTCCTCACCTCCCCGGCCAAAGAGGAAGGGATCGCCGCCCTTGAGGCGGACGACACGCTTTCCCAACCTTGCCCGGTCAAGAAGGATGGCCTCAATCTCCCGCTGGGGGATGGGGTGATGGCCGCCGCTCTTGCCCACGTCCACGCGCTCGGCCCCCTCCGGGATAAACGTCAGAACCCCTTCCCCCACCAGCCGGTCGTACACAACGCAGTCCGCGTCCTCCAGAATCTCACGGGCCCTCAGGGTCATCAGCCCCGCGTCCCCGGGCCCCGCCCCCACGAGCCATACCCTGATCCTGCTGTCTTCAGTCATTTTTTCCCGGCACCGCCGTCTTCAGGCTCATGACGAAACGGTCGAAGGCCGCAAGGCCCTCCGGGGTCCGCTTGTAGACGCCGCTGTCACTCAGCACCTGCGCAAACACCTGCCCCACCTCGCGGCGAAGCATTTCCGGCACGGTCTCCGGGGCAATCCCGCTGTGACGCTGGCGCAGGGCGCGGTACCAGGGGTCGTGAGCCTCAAGCTCCGGGTGGGCGGAGAGGCTGTACTCGCCCCGCGTCCACGCCTCCGCCATGGCCTCCAGCGCCCCCTTCAGCCGCGGGGGAAGGACGGCCAGCCCCATGACCTCGATGAGCCCGATGTTTTCCTTCTTGATGTGGTGAACCTCCGCGTGGGGGTGGAAGATCCCCAGAGGGTGTTCCCCGCTGGTGCGGTTGTTGCGGAGGACAAGGTCCAGCTCATAGTCCGCGCCACGCCGCCGGGCAATGGGTGTGACGGTATTGTGCGGCTCGTCCCCGCTCCGGGCCAGCACCCCCACGGAGGAATCGGTCCAGCCGCGCCACGCCTCCAACACACGGCAGGCTAAACTGACAAGCGCCTCCGCGTCAGAGGAGACAAGGCGAAGGGCTGACATGGGCCATTTCACCCGCCCCGCCCTCACGCCGGGGGCAAGGGCGTATTCCTTCTCAACAGGGGCCCTTTCCATCGCAAAGACATAACGCCCGCCCTGATAGTGGTCATGAGAGAGAATGGAGCCCCCCACGATGGGCAGATCGGCGTTGGATCCCAGGAAATAGTGCGGGAAGCGGTCAATGAAGCTCAGAAGATTTTCAAACGTCTCCCTGGAGATGCGCATGGGGACATGCTCCTGTCCCAAAACGATGCAATGCTCGTTGTAGTAGCTGTAAGGGGAGTACTGGAGATACCAGGTCCTGCCGCGGAGGGCAAGGGGAATGAGCCGCAGATTCTGCCGGGCGGGATGTCCGGCATGCCCGAAGTATCCCTCATTCTCCCGGCAGAGCAGACACTTTGGATACCCGGAGGAAGGGGCGGTGCGGGCGCGGGCGATGTCCCGCGGGTCCTTCTCCGGCTTGGAGAGGTTGATGGTGATGTCCAGCTCGCCGAACTCCGTGGCGGTCTTCCAGCAGATGTTCCGGGCCGTGCGGGCGGAGCGGATGTAGTTTGAAGCAATGCCCAGCCTGTAGAACCAGTCTGTGGCCTTTTGCGGCGATCCGGCCTCCAGTTCCTGGAAGAGCGCGGAGACCTCCGACGGGCGCGGGGTGAAAAGCCCCATCAGCTTTGTGTCCAGCAGGTCGCGGTCTGAAGCCGTGTCCTCAATGAGCCCCTGCCCGGCCGCCCAGTCCAGAATGCGTTCCAGAATGGGCTCAGGGGAGGTCATCCCCTTCAGTTGCTCCCGCTCCTCAGCGCCGGGCTCCTCCGGCTGAAAACTGTGAAGCCCCAGTGTCCCAATCAGGCCATTGGCTGCCCATACAGAATCGCCGGGGCCGGTCAGGCCGTGGGCATCGGCAAAGCCAATCAGGCGGTTCAGCTCATGGTTGATGTCAACATTTTTGTTCACAGCAGCCCCTCCTTCAGGGAAACGTCCGTCAATTTTATTTTTTATTGTAGCATACCCTCTTCAGAACGTCCTTCTCCTTTTATTAAGGAGTTATTAAGGAGTGTCCGTCCCGCAGTTCAGGGACTGCCTTGACAAATGAATAAGCTCAGTTTATATTTTATGCAATTATTTTCATTCTCAAGGAGGAATATGTAATCATGAAAAAGCGCGCTTTTTCCGTTCTGGCATTGGCCTGTGCTTTGCTCGTTTGCGGGCAGGCTTTCGCGGCAGACAGCCCGGTGACCATCCGTCTCGGCAACTTCAATGCCAACGGCGAACCCGGACAGGAGGCTTCCCTGCTGTTCGCGGAGCGGGCAAACAAGTATTCGGACGGTTCCATCACGGTTGAGGTACACAACAACTCCGAATTTGGCAACGCTCCTGAGATGGCTGAGCAGGTTTCCATCGGCGCCATTGAAGCGTGCCTGATCTGCGAGGCGACGCTGGGCGAGTATGACAGCCGCTATCACCTCGTTGCCATGCCCTACCTTTATGACAGCTATGAGCATGCCTACCGTGTGGTTGACGGCGAGTTCAAGAAATGGGTCGCTGACGGCACGCTGGAGTCCAAGGGCATCCACGATGTCGGCAGCTGGGAGTACGGCTTCCGCAGCCTCACGAACTCCAAGGTCGCGATTGAGCATCCGGATCAGGTGAAGGGCCTTCTCATCCGCACGCCTTCCGAGCAGCAGCTCATCTTCTGCATGGAGGCGCTGGGCGCCAATGTGCAGCAGGTCAATTTCAGTGAGCTGATCCCCGCTCTTAAGCAGAAGACCGTCGACGGTCAGGAAAACCCCATCTCCACAATCTATAACAACGCCCTCTGGGAGTGCGAGCAGAGGTATCTGACCCTGACAAAGCACGAGTGGGAGTCCATGAACCTCTGCATCAACAACGACTTCTGGGAGAAGCTGAGCGACGCGCAGCGTGCGGCAATCGAAAAGGCTTCCGCGGAGGCCTCTGCCTTCATGCGCAAGAAGGTTCAGGATTCCGAGGCGGACTACCTCAAGAAGCTGGCCGAGAAGGGAATGCAGGTCATCGAGGTCAATATCGACGAATTCCGCGCCAACATGCAGTATGCCTACGACAAAATGGTTTCCACCGGCGCCGTTACGCAGGAGCAGGTCGATAAGATGATGGAGATGGTCAAGAACGCGCGTTAAAGCGTTTTTTGCCAGCGTGCAGCAGCGTTAACGTTATGCTGTAAACACAAATGACGTGACAGCATCTTTCGGATTCCCGGCTGCGGGCGATGAAAGATGCTGTTTTGTTTTTACTATGGAAATGAGGGGATAACCATATGATCGCATTGATTACCTGCGTTGTGCTGATCGGGCTGATGCTTCTCAGCGTGCCTGTATGTGCGGCCATGGGCGGAACCGCGGCAGCGATGTTCGCTTCACTCGGCTACGGCAATATCATGGCGGTTATGGCACAGCGCATCTACAACGGCACCACCAGTTTTACCATGCTGGCCATTCCCTTTTTCATTCTTGCCGGGAACCTCATGAACACGGGCGGCATTACAGACCGTATCTTCAACTTTGCGAAGGCCTGTGTCGGCCATTGGCCCGGCGGGCTGGGACAGGTCAACATCGTTTCCTCCGTCATCTTCTCCGGGATGTCCGGCGCGGCGGTGGCAGACGCGGCGGGCCTTGGCATGATCGAGATGAAGGCAATGGATGACGCCGGCTTCCCCCACAGGTTCAGCGCGGGGATCACCGCCGGGTCCTCCACCATCGGCCCCGTCATTCCGCCCTCCATCGCGTTCGTTGTCTATTCCAGCTGCGCCACCGAGGCCTCGGTCAGCAAGCTGTTCGCGGCCGGCTTTATCCCGGGCTTCATGATGGCGGCGGCGATGTCCGCATGGGTGTACTATGCCAGCATCAGAAACAAATATCCCATCGAGCCGAAAATGCCATGGCGGGTGCGCTGGCATTATTTTGTGGATGCAATCCCCAGCCTGATGACCATTGTGATTATCGTCGGCGGTATCTGGAGCGGATGGTTCACCGCGACGGAAGCCTCGATCGTCGCCTGCTTCTACGCTCTGATTTTAAGCTGTTTCGTGTATCGTGAAATCAAGATGAAGGATCTGTTCAGGGTCGTTTATGACAGCATCGTGACAAGCTGCAAAACGCTGTTCATCATTGCGATCGCAAACTTCCTGGCTTATTTCATGACGCACCAGCGCGTCCCGAACCAGGTCATTGAAGCCATGCTTTCCATCACGTCGAATCCCAATCTGCTCCTTCTGATGATCATTTTCATCCTCCTTATTCTGGGAATGTTCCTGGAGGGGACGGCGGTCATCCTGATTGTGGCGCCCATTTTCCTGCCGATTATCGCGCGGATGGGGATGAGCCAGCTTCAATTCGGCGTTATCATGGTGCTGGCCTCCATGATTGGCCTTCTGACGCCTCCGGTGGGCATGAGCCTTTACGCCGTGTCCTCGGTGACGGATGTCCCGATGCTGGAACTGTCCAAAGAAGTGATCCCC
>JAIKZX010000001.1 GCA_024681935.1 Fretibacterium sp. | reverse complement strand
CCCACGTCGTGGAACACGACCACGGGCGAGGTGACCTTTGCCTCTGCGCCGGCGAGCCTGAGCTATGCCTATGACACGGGGCTTTACGGCTTTGTGCTGGGCGTGACGGTCTCGCCCGCCAGCGAGCGGGGCGCTGACGTCGCCCCCACCAGCGACAGGGACGGCAGTGGATGCAACGCGGGGCTGGGCCTTGCGGGGCTGGCGGCGTTGGCGCTGCTGTTGATGAGACACAGAAGGTAACGCGGCGCAGGCAGCAAACCTTCCCGCAGTAATGTCCCCGCTGCCCGTTTTGGGCGGCGGGGACATTTTCTGTTAAAATATTATTATGACTTGGAGTTCTTCGTCCCGTGACGCGTTGGGTATGACGGAGGTAGGGTATGAAGATAAAAAGGTTGATGTGCACCGCGCTGGCTGCCGTGACCGTCTTAGCCGTCGCGTACAGAGGGCACTTTTCACGCGCTAAAGCCGAAGATACTTCCCTTCAAAAGGTGCTTGAGGCCGGACAGCTTATCGTTGGCCTTGACGTCGGTTTTCCCCCCATGAGTTTTGCCGATGAAAAGGGAGAGATTGTCGGGTTCGACTGCGATATGGCCCAGGAGGTCTGCAAAAGGCTCGGCGTTGCGTTGGTGAAACGCCCCATCAAATGGGTAGCCAGGGAAAACGAATTGTATAATGGAACGATAAACTGCATTGTCAGCCTGCCGATAACGCCCGCGTTGAACAAGGTGGTGTGCCTGACGGAACCCTATATAAAAGACGACCTGGTCTTTGTGGTCCCGGGCAGCAGCAGCGCAAGGTGGCTGAAAGACCTCAAGGGCAAGTCCGTCGGCGTGCAGTACTGCTCCACAGCGCAAAGGGCGCTCATCTCAACCAACATTCGTAAAGACGTCATGGTCGTGCTGCTTGATGACAATTTGTCGATCCTGCTGCAGCTGAGGGAGGAGAAACTGGACGCCGGCCTCGTGGATTCGTTGTCCGCGTATCATTTCATATATTCGAGCAGCGAGCGGTATTTTATCCTTACCGACAGCCTTGGCGAGGAGAAATTGGCGATAGGGTTCAAAAGGAACGACAGAAAACTGCGGGACAGGGTCCAGCAGATCATCGGCGAGATGAACGCCGACGGGACCCTCGGTGAAATTTCGAAAAAGTGGTTTGGAAGCAACATCACAATCGTAAGATAAGGCACAGGAATGTGGGAGACGAAATGACTAACAGGAAACAGGAAATTATCGAATCCACCCTGCGGGGAATGGCGGGGCCCAAACTAGTTGTCCTGTCCTTCCTGATTGTAATCCTTATATACTACACCATGCTGCACTCCGAGATAAGCAAAAAGATCACCAAGAGCGGCGAGCTCAGCGCCGTAACATCGGCGCATCAGGTTGATAAATACATCTCCACAGGCATCGACATCATGAGGCTGGCGTGCCACACGCTGGATAACATGATCCGTGACGAGAGGTCCAAAGATGAAATCCTCGACTTTATGAAGAACCAGTCCATCTCCGTCGAAACCATCACTTCGGGGAATTCCAAAGGAATATATGCCCTCATCGATGGAGATTTTCTCATCGGGAGCGGGTGGGTGCCGTACGACGGCTACATCCCCAGCTCGCGCCCGTGGTACATCGGTGCAAGGGCAAGCATTGGGCGGATCACCATCATTGATCCCTATCTCGATGCGCAGACAGGCAAGATCGTTATCACCCTTGCCAAGACACTTTGCGACGCAAAAAGCGTTGCCGCAATGGACTTCTCACTGGATCGCCTGCAGACCCTCACGGAGAGGCTTGCGGCGCAGAGCGAGTCGGACATGGAGATAATCCTCGACAGAAAATATATGGTCATCGCCCACTCCGACCAATCGGAGGTGGGCAAAAAATACCTTGCCGAAGAAGGCACATTCGGCGGCGCCCTTGTCGGGAAACTGCGCTCTTCCGATAAGGATTCCTTTTCGTTCTGGTTCAGAGGCGCAAATTACATTGTGTACGCGGTGCCGGTGGTAAACGACTGGATCTGCCTGTCCGTGTTTGACGTGACATCAGAGTTCCGTCAGCTGAGAAACATCCTGGCTTTCACAATCATTGCCTCGCTCCTGGTCATTACCGTGGCGCTCTTTGTAACCGTCAGCTACAACAGGAAGGACCGCCTCACGCAGCTGCTCAACAAAAAGGCCGAGCGCGCGGCCGCGGCCAGTGAAGCAAAATCCTCATTCCTCTCAAGAATGTCACATGAGATTCGCACACCCATCAACGCAGTGCTGGGCATGAATGAGATGATCCTGCGGGAGAGCAGCGAACAGAACATCATTGAGTACTCCGAGGACATTCGCACAGCAGGGAACACTTTGCTGGGCCTCGTCAACGACATCCTGGACTTCTCCAGGATCGAGGCGAGAAAGATGGAGATCATTCCCGCAGCCTACGACGTCTCCTTCCTCATCAACGACCTGGTCAATATGATCCAGACGAAGGCGGACAGCAAAGGGCTGCTGCTGAAGCCCGACTTCGACGAAAACATCCCAAAGAAGCTCTATGGTGATGAGGTGCGCATCAAGCAGGTGATTATGAACATCCTGACCAACGCCGTGAAATACACAATAGAGGGCAGCGTCACTTTCCACATCGGTTATGAGAAGATTCCGGACGAGCCGGACTGCGTTCTCCTGGACGTTGCCGTCATGGACACAGGCATCGGCATCAAGCCGGAGGACATAAAAAAGCTCTTCTCGGAGTTTGAACGCATCGAGGAAAAACGTAACCGCAGCATTGAGGGCACGGGCCTGGGCTTGAACATCATAAAACCCCTGCTGGAGATAATGGGGAGTTCTCTGAAGGTGGAGAGCGAGTACGGCAGGGGCTCAAAATTCTCCTTCCGCCTGAAGCAGAAGGTGGTCAGCTGGGAGCCCCTGGGCGATTATCATGCCGCCTTCCGCGCGTCCCTCTTGGAGCGGAAGAAATTCGGCGGAAGCTTCATCGCGCCGGATGCCCTGGTCCTTATGGTGGACGATGCGCCGATGAACCTGACGGTGTTCAGGAACCTGCTCAAGCGGACCCATATTCAAATCGACATGGCGAGCGGCGGCCGGGAAGCGCTGGAGCTGATGAGGGAGAAGAAATACGACGTCATCTTCCTCGACCACATGATGCCAGACATGGACGGCATCGAGACTCTTCACAGCCTGAAGGCTGAGACAGACAACCCGAATTTGAGCACGCCTTCAGTGTGCCTGACCGCAAATGCCATCTCCGGCGCGCGGGAGTGGTATCTTGCAGAGGGTTTCGACGGCTATCTGACCAAGCCGATAAACTCCGAGGAACTTGAGGCAACGCTGCTGCGATACCTGCCTTCGGGAAAGGTGCTTTCGCCGGATGAGGACAATTCCAGTAACGGTGGGGACACCGGCCCGTCCGTCCAACTGCCGGACTGGCTGCTGAAAATCGAGGAGATAGACACCCGCGCCGGGCTTAAGCGCTGCGGAGGGGAGGAATGCTATCTCGAAACGCTGAAAATTTACGGCGAAGGGACCGCGGTGAATGCGGATGAAATTGAGTCCCTTTGGCGACACGCAGGAGACGCCAGTGCCGGCAGCGGCCGTGCGGGGGACCTCGCCAACGTCACGATAAAAGTACACGCGCTGAAGAGCATGTCAAGAATCATCGGCGCGGAGTCACTGGGGGTCCTGGCGGAGAAGCTGGAGTCAGCGGGGAAGACGGGAGATGAGACGACGCTGGAAGCGGAGCTCAATGACCTGCTGGTGCGTTACCGCGCGCTTGGCACAGCGCTCTCCCCGTTGTATACTTCTGCCGGGAATGAGCGGAACGAGAAAGGCCTTCCGCTCATCTCCGAGAAGGAACTGCGCGATGCGTATGATTCCATCCGCGAGTTTGCAGCGGGTCTCGACCCCGACAGTGTGAACTACGTGCTGAATCGCCTGAGCGAATTTCTCCTCCCCGAGGACGATCGGGAGCGTGTGGAGCAACTTCGCCGCGCGATAAGCAACCTCGACTGGGACCGCATAAACGAGACTCTCTCGTAGTTTTTGGAGGTACGGATATGGCAGGGAAGATTTTACTCATCAACCAGGGTCCCGCAATGATAGTCGAACGGCTGGCTTTCCTTCTGAAGGAGGCGGGGATCGAAACCGCCGTCGTCGAGCCAGCCGCAAAACAGATTGAGCTGGAAAAGGACGACGCGAGTATTCTTGTGCTTTTCACGGGGGACTTTGTGTATGATTCCCAGGATTTTCTGGAATATTTGAAGGATACATGTTACGAATTGGACAAACCGCTGTGCGTTGTGGGGTATGATAAAGAATTAGAGAAGGTTACGGACAGCATAAAATCAGCGAAGGTTGCGGACAGCGTTCCAAGAGAAGTGATTACGCGCATGTTTACACGACCCTTTGACGTCAAAGTCCTTGCCGCGAAGTTCGTTGCGATGCTCAGCGCGGAGGAGGACCCCAACTCCCAGAATCAGATCCTTGTGGTGGACGACGACTTTTCTTTTTTGCAGACGGTGAAGGGCTGGCTGGGTGGGAAGTACTCTGTCGCGGTGGCGCGTTCGGGAATGCAGGCCATCAGCTATCTGGCTGAGCATAAGGCAGACCTCATTCTGCTGGATTACGATATGCCTGTCATGACCGGCCCGCAGGTGCTGGAGGCGCTGCGCAGCGAGTCGTTGTTCGCAAATATCCCTGTTATTTTCCTCACGGGCAAGAGCGACCGTGACAGTGTGATGAGCGTCATGCACCTCATGCCAAACGGTTACCTTCTCAAGTCCATGAATAAGGAGGACCTCCTGGCCTCGCTGGACCACTTCTTCAAGACGAAGAAGTGGCAAAACCTTTAAGGCGGACAACGATAAAAAGACGGGGGCCCCGAAGGGCCCCCGTCTTTATTTTTTTATGTCCCTCAGTCCGGCATAGGGCAGTTCCTGAACTCCTCGTACCCCGCGTCGAAGGCCGAAATGTTCAGGTCCGCGATCTTCTTGACGGGGAAGTGCGCCGCAATGACCTTGCGGAAGGAGTCCGGGCTGGCAATCTTCTCCAGCTCCAGCACACGTCCCACGCAGCCCAGAGCCACCATGTTGGTGACGATCTCGCGTCCCAGCTTGTCCCGCGCCGTCCGCACGATGGGCAGCGAGTAGATGCGCGCGTCGATGTTTCCATGCCCTTCACCACAGCCCGTGTTCATACCGGGAATGTCCGTCACGAAGAAGTCATCGTACACGATACGCCCGCCGGGCAACGTGTCCGGCGCAAATTCGTCCGCCGCCGCCTGGGTCAGGATGACCTGTAGGCTTGGGGCGATGACCTTGGGGTAGTCGATGGGCTCGCGGGAGATAACAACCTCCGCTTTGGACTTGCCACCGCGTGCCTCCGGCCCGTAAGCCTGAGACTGCACGACGTAGAGCCCCTCCTCGTGGTATGTGATAGCCTGGCCGATCAGCTCTGTCGCCAGGATAACACCCTGTCCGCCGGAACCGGCGATGCGAATTTCAAAACGCTCAGCCATTCGTCCTACGCCCCCTTCCCCTGCGCCTTGTCAATAACATACTTTTGGTACTGCGCTGTGTATTCCGGCTTCTCTTTTTTCACGAACTCACCACAGATAATCTTTCCGGCCAGCTCTTCCGGGCTCTTGTCCTTCGCGACGGCCAGAGGGATGGAGTTCTCCCTGAAGAACTTATAGTTCTCAATGGGCAGGCGGCGGTTGTTCTTGCGGCCAAACTGCGTGTGGCAGTGCGTCACAATCTCAATCACAGAGAAGCCCTTGTTCTTAATCCCGTTGGCGATGAACTGCTCCGCCTGCTTGGGGTTGGCGATGGTCGTCCGCGCCACATAGGACGCGCCGGCGCCCTCCGCCAGCTTGCAGATGTCGAAGGTCGGGTCGATGGCACCGTAGGGCGTCGTCGTGGCAAACGCGCCAAAGGGCGTCGTGGGGCTGGCCTGGCCGCCCGTCATGCCGTAGATGTTGTTGTTCATGACGATGGCCGTGATATCGATGTTGCGGCGGCAGGCGTGGATGAAGTGGTTTCCGCCAATGGCCGTGCAGTCCCCGTCCCCCATGACGTTTACGACAGTCAGATCCGGCTTGTGCATTTTAATCCCCGTGGCAAAGGCCAGGGAGCGCCCATGCGTCGAATGCAGCGTGCAGGCGTTGATGTAGCCCGCCATGCGGCTTGAGCAGCCAATGCCCGACGCAACCACTGTGTTCTTCGGGTCCGCGCCCAGCGAGACCAGCGCCCGGATCAGCGAGTGCATGATGACACCGTGACCACATCCGGGGCACCAGATGTGCGGCATAAACCGCGTCCGTACCCATTTCATAACCTCAGGGTTCGGCATTTCAGGCCACCTCCTTGATTTTCTTGAATATCTCGGAGGGCTTGAACAGCTCCCCATTCACCAGGTTCAGCGGCTGAACGTCGCTGCGCCCCTTGAAGGCGCGCTCCACTTCCAACACCATCTGGCCACAATTCAGCTCCGGCACGATAACGGTCTTCGCACCCAGAGCGGCCTTCAGCAGTTCCTTATCAGGGAAGGGCCACAGAGTGATGGGACGGAAGAACCCAGCTGCGATGCCCTCCTTACGGGCGTCACGCACGGCGCGCAGTGCGGAACGTCCCACGCTGCCGTAGGCCACGACGACGACGCTGGCGCCGTCCATGCTCTCAGCCTCGTACTCGACAATCTCATCCCGGGCGCGGTCCACTTTGCTCATCATGCGGAGATTCTTCTTCTCAATCTCCGCGTTGTCGTTGGTGGGGAAGCCCCACTCATTGGTGGTCAGGCCCGTCACATGCCAGGAGTACCCGTCGCCGAAGGCCGCCATCTCTGGAACACCCGTCGCAGGGTTTGGCTTATACGGCGTGAAATCCTCCGGCTTGACGCTGGGCTTTACGCGGTTCACCAGCTTCAGCTCCGAGGGGTCTCTGGTGACAACCTTCTCCCTCATGTGGCCCACCACCTCGTCGCCCAAAATAATCACGGGCTGACGGAACCTCTCGGCGTTGTTGAACGCCTTGATGGCCAGGTCGTAGCACTCCTGAACGGAGGATGGCGAGTAGCAGATTGTCGCGTGGTCGCCGTGGGTGCCCCACCGGGCCTGCATCACGTCGCCCTGGGAAATCTTCGTCGGCGTTCCCGTTGAGGGGCCGCCGCGCATGACGTCAACGACCACGATGGGAATCTCCGCGATGTACGCCAGGCCCAGATTCTCCTGTTTCAGCGAAAAGCCGGGGCCGGATGTGGCGGTGAGGGCCTTTGCCCCCGCGATGGACGCGCCAATAGTCGCGGCGATGCCGCCAATCTCATCTTCCATCTGCATGAAGTGTCCGCCCTTTTTGGGCAGCTCCTCGGCCATGACCTCGGCAATCTCCGTGGAGGGTGTGATGGGATAACCTCCAAAGAAATTGCAGCCTGCGGCCAGCGCCCCGTGCGCCATGGCCGTGTTTCCCTGCCAAAACGCTACAGAATTAGCCATTGCCGTCCTCCTTCACTGTGATGGCGAGATCCGGGCAGATGTTTTCACACTGCCGGCAGCCAATGCAGTCCTCCTGACGAACTGCCTCCGCCTTCAGCCGGTCCGTCAAATCCAACACGGACTTGGGACAGACTCCGATGCAGAGGGAACATCCCTTGCACCACGCGCCGTTGACATCGACCTTAAATTTTGCCAACAACACACACCTCCCTCAAAGGTAAAAAAACAATGGAAACGAAACATCTCACTGCTTTTTATAAAGCTGAAATTTGATTCCCTTTTCGTACTCCGTGCCCAAGCCGCCGGAAAAATCCGTCAACGGGAACTCCCCCCGCCGGAGGAACAGCTCCGTCGTCAAAAAAGAGCGGCCCAGTTCATTCAGCAGGAGCCGGAGCCGGAACCGTGCTATCTCCCCCGCTTCGACCGTCCACGGGGCAAGAGAGTTGGGGATAGTTTCCGCCCCCGTCTTTTCCCGGTAAAAATCGGAGTCCAACTCAATATTGGCCCAGGGGAAGAGCGACGCCAGGCGAAAAACGTGCGGCATATCCGGGTTCGTCTGGAAGGGCCACTCGTAGACCGACTCTTTCTCCCCGTTCTCACTCAGGACGGAAAGGCGCAGGCTCCCCCTTGCGGAGGGCTGATTCAGCCACTCATCCATCTCCAGCAGAATGCCGCGCCCCATCTCAATAATCTGCATCCACGGCCGGTCCAGAGCCAGGCGCGCCAGGTAAGGGCTGTAACAGGAGAGGTCCGCTATGCGCCCCACAGACTCCTCGCCGTAGATCTGGTCGTAGGGCACGAGGAGTTCCCAATGCTGACCTGATATCTCAATCGTCTCCGGGGTCACCGCCTCCCAAAGCAGACGATCCTGTCCCCGCTCATAGACCATGACAATCACCGGCAGGGAGTGCTGCAGCCAATAGGCGACGTGGGCCATCTCCCCGCGGCAAACGTAGCCGCGCGCCGTACGCTCAATCTCGCTCCCGCTCTCGGAACGGACCTGAAGGCCGACCATCTTCCCCATCTTGGGGTATTCCTCCACGACCTCCAGATGGGCATTCAATCCTGTGTCGCCGCTGCGCTGTTCCCGAAAAATCAAATCAGGAAGGCGTGCGGTCAGCCGGCTTGCTGTGTAAATCCCCATCCTTTCCCCATTGGGGACCTCTTCCCATCCGGGGACAAACTGCCGTCCCCCATAGGGTGATCCTCCTGAGACTGTCTGTCCTTCGGCCATATCGTCCACTTGCCCTCACCTCTCACCTAAAACTTTTCTTCTTTATTTTACCCCACCGTCA
>JAIKZX010000201.1 GCA_024681935.1 Fretibacterium sp. | reverse complement strand
ACCCCAATCCGTTCACGTCCAGCAGAACAGAGTTCTCCGTCACGCTCAGCACCGTGCCGTTAAGGGAACGAATCACAGCATTCCTCCTGTTTTATCCAGCGCCAGGCCCGTGATGGCGGCGGCCAGGGCATCGGCGGTGTCATCCGGCTTCGGGACCGTCTCGAGGTCAAGGAAACGCTGCACCATCCGCTGCACCTGCGTCTTGTCCGCCCCTCCCGTACCGCAGAGGGCCAGCTTAATCTGGTTCGGCTTCGGCTCGATAACAGGAAGGCCATGCTGCGCCGACAGGAGCATCACAATCCCCCGCGCCTGCCAGACATACTCCGCTGTCGTGGTGTTATGCCCGAAGAACAGACGTTCGACGGACATAAACTCCGGCACAGCCCCCCCTTCTGAGGGACGGATCTGCTCCCCCAGTTCCTCGTAAATCTGGAGCAGCCTCTGGGTGAAGGGCAGCTTTGAGCTGGTCTCAATGCAGCCATAGCGCAGGGCACGAAGGCGCGATCCGGTCTGCTCCACGATGCCATAGCCCACACGGGCCAGCCCCGGGTCAACGCCGAGGCAAACCCGGCCGCCGCTACTCAGCGTCAAGCTGGGACGCTACCTCGTCCGGAATGTCGAAGTTCGAGTAGACGTTCTGGACGTCGTCATGTTCCTCCAGCGCGTCGATGAGACGCATGACCTTGCGGGCCGACTCCACGTCCCCCACCGTGACCGGGGTCTTGGCAACCTGTGCGACCTCCGCGCTCTCCACAACATACTTGGCCGCCTCAAGGGCCTTCTGGAGCCCGTCCAGGTCGCTGGGCTCACAGTAAACTGTGAAGCCGCCGTCGGAGGCCTCCATGTCCGACATCCCCGCGTCAAGGCCGCAGGCCATCAGTTCGTCCTCGTCCAGGCCTTCGCCCCTGACCTCAATGACGCCCCGGCGGTCGAACATCCAGGCCACGCTGCCGCCCTCGCCCATCTGGCCGCCATTGCGGGTCAGGAGGGCACGGATCTCCGGCGTCGTGCGGTTGCGGTTGTCCGTCATCACGTCCACCAGCACGGCGACGCCCGCGGGCCCGCGGACCTCATAGGTCAGCTCATCATAGCTCACATCGCCCAGCTCGCCCGTGCCGCGCTTGATGGCGCGGGTGATGTTGTCCATGGGGACGCTGACGGCCTTGGCGCGCTCAATGGCGGTCTTGAGCCTCATATTCATGCCGGGGTCGCCGCCGCCCTCCTTGGCCGCAATGATGATGGCGCGGACCAGCTTCTGAAAGAGGTTGCCCCTCTTTGCGTCCTGCGCCGCCTTACGATGTTTGATATTCGCCCATTTGGAATGTCCTGACAAAATAAATCACCTCAAAAAAAATTTATAAATACATAAAAACTTAATTATTATAGAATACTTTCACGGTTATTAAACCCGGCGCGCTGCCACGGGACAATGCCCGGAATAAACGCGGGGGAGGGACCCCCCCGCACCTCCAGCACTTCATGATGACTAAAACCGGCACACAGGCACAGGCCGGCGCTTGTGTGCGCTTTTCCGCCGGAGTTCTTCAATGCGGTCCCGAACCTTCGGCTCCGCCTCCCCCTTCAGCAGGTACCGGTCCAGCTCGTCGTAGGAGAACCCCATCTCTCCCTCGTCCGTCTGGCCCTCCCACAAGCCGGCGGTGGGGGCCTTTTCTATAATCCGATCCGGGACCCCCAGGGCCCTGGCCGCGGACCGGACCTCCGTCTTAAACAGGTCCGCCAGGGGCCACAAGTCCGAAGCGGAGTCGCCATACTTGGTGAAGTAGCCCGTTTCGTATTCCGATCGGTTGCTCGTTCCGCAGACCAGAAAATTCTCCGTCTGCGCCACGGCATAGAGGGCAGACATCCGCAGGCGGGCCTTGAGATTGGCGCCTGCGATACGGGACAGGCCGCCGCCTGCCGATTCAGGGGACAGCGCTCCGGCGATCGCATCGAACGCCGCTGTGAGGTCCACCGTCCGGCAGGGAATATCCAGTGCCTCCGCAGTCAGGAGCGCATCCTCCGCATCCGTTGGGGAGCTGTGGCAGGGCATGACGACAGCCAGCATCTCATGCCCAAAGACGCGCCGCCCCAGCGCAGCCACGACGGCGGAGTCGATGCCTCCCGAAAGGCCCACGACAATTCCCCTCGCCCCGGCCTCCCTCACTTCGGCCCGCAGCCATTCTTCAACACATTCAACTATTTTCCCGGCGTCGCGGAACTCCAAGCGGCTCCCTCCTCGCGAAATACAATGACATTTTATTATAGCGCACCCTGTCCTCCCTCTTCCAGCGCCGCACAAATTGACATGGTCCCTTCCCCGTACTATCATTGATTTTGATTTCACAGGCAGCTTTTATAAATTGTTTCAGCCGGAACATAATAAGGAAGACGAACGGAAAAAACAAGGGAGGCGGATGGGTATGTCCTGTTCCTTGACGGTGCTGGTGGAGAACACCCCATCGGAACATAAGGCCTTGGGGGTTGAGCATGGACTTTCTCTCTTCATCGAGACGCCGCAGACGACGTTTATCTTCGACTGCGGGGCAACGGGTCTGGCCTGGAGGAACGCGGCGTTTCTGAACATCAGGCTCAGCCGGGCGCAGCTTGTTGTCGTCAGCCACGCGCACTATGACCACGCGGGGGGCTTCCCGGCACTGCTTCAGTATGCGAAGCCGAAGACGCTCTGCACCGGACCGGGATTCTGGGAGGAGAAATTTGCCTATGCGCCGGAGGGAGATAAGTACTCATACCTCGGCACAGGTTTTGACAGGGAAGCCCTGGACGGCTGGGGAATAAAACACCAGGTCGTCGATGGAATGCTGAAGCTGGACGATACCGCCTGGCTCATCGGGAAGTTCGAGCGCCGCCATGATTTTGAGACCATCCCGCCGCGGTTTGTGCGTGGAGTCCATAAGGAGCCCGATGATTTCAGCGACGAAATCTGCCTCGCTCTGCGGGAGGGGCCCGGAGTGGCAGTCATCACAGGCTGTGCGCATCCGGGGATCCTCAACATCGTAACAAGCGTCCACGAGAGGCTGAATCTGCCCATCACAAGCGTCGTGGGCGGAACGCATCTCATGGAGGCAAACGTGGAGCGCATCGACCGCACGCTGGCATCGCTTCAGGAGATGGGCATGAAGCGCATGGCGCTCTGCCACTGCTCCGGCAGCACGGTAAGAGAGCGGCTTCGTAATTTTGGCGCGGCCGGCTGTCTTCTTTCGACGGGGGACCGGCTTGAATTTAATGAGTTTTAAGGAGTAAAATTTACTCGTTAAAGCTATAAAGTCCCAAAATATTTATGAGGAGGTTTTTTTATGTCCGGTCTGTATATGGGCACAGTAATTGCAGTGGCGGTGATAGCGATGATTATCGCTATCAGCAGGTTCAAGCAGCATCCGTTCCTGGTGATGATTGTCGTCTCCATCCTCGTGGGGCTTGCCTGCGGGATGTCGATGTCAGACGTCATTAAAACGGTGAAGGACGGCTTCGGCGGTATTCTGGCGAGTATCGGCATCGTCATTGTCTCAGGGACCATCATCGGGACAATCCTTGAGAAGACCGGTGCGGCCCTCGTCATGGCGAACACCATCCTGGGCGTTGTGGGCAAGAGCCGTTCGGTCCTGACCATGGGCATCACCGGCTACATCACCGGTATTCCCGTGTTCTGCGATTCCGGCTTCGTCATCCTGTCGCCCATCTCCCGGGCACTGGCGGCGCGCTCCAACGTGTCGCTGGCCGTCATGGGCACGGCGCTCTCCGCGGGACTCTACGCCACCCACTGCCTTGTTCCGCCGACGCCTGGCCCCATCGCCATGGCGGGCTCGCTGAACGCCGACCTGGGCCTGGTCATCCTGGTGGGCCTTGGGGTCTCCATCCCGGCGACCATCGCGGGCATCATCTACGCCAGCACGGTGGCCAAGCGCTACGACATCCCGGCCAACCCGGAGTTCACCGTTGAGGAGCTGACGCAGAAGTACGGCAAGCTGCCCGGCGTGGGGCACAGCTTCTCCCCCATCCTTCTGCCCATCGTCCTGATCGCCTGCAAGTCCATCGCGGACTTCCCGTCCCATCCGCTGGGCACGGGGGCCTTCAAGGGCTTCGTCTCCTTCATCGGCGACCCGGTGATCGCGCTTATCCTGGGCGTATTCCTGGCGATGACCCTGATCCCCGCCTCGGAGAAGGGCAGCACATTTAAGTGGATGAGCGACGGCGTCCTGAACTCCGCCTCCATCCTTGTCATCACGGCCGCAGGCGGCTCCTTCGGCGCTATCCTGAAGACCCTGCCGCTGGCGGACGCCCTCTCCTCCGCGCTGCTGTCGCTGTCCATCGGTGTGTTCCTGCCCTTCATCATCGCGGCGATCCTGAAGACCGCCATGGGCGCGTCCACCGTGGCGATGATCGTGACCTCCGCCATGGTGGCCCCGCTGATGCCGTCCCTGGGCTTCACCAGCGAGCTGGCCAAGGCCCTGGTCATCATGGCCATCGGCGCGGGCTCCATGACCGTCTCCCACGCCAACGACTCTTACTTCTGGGTGGTGTCTCAGTTCTCCGATATGCCCACCAACGTCGCCTACAAGTGCCAGACGGGCGTCACGCTCGTTCAGGGCATCGTGACGGTCTGCGTCGTTTACCTGCTGTCGCTGGCGCTCCTCTAATACGCTCGGCAAATCCGGCCTGAATTTGGGGCGGCCGCTGGGGAAGGTTCTCCAGGGCCGCCCTTTCATAAAAAACAAGAGGGAGGTCTGTGCACAATGAAGGTTTACGACAGCGGCGTGTT
>JAIKZX010000195.1 GCA_024681935.1 Fretibacterium sp. | reverse complement strand
CGCACCCACGCCACGGCAATCACGATGCAGGACCACGCCAGGCCAAGCAGCCAGGCCACGATGCCCGCGCCCGCGCCCACGATGTCCCCCAGGAGCGGAATCACATCGGCCAAAACCGCCAGCGGAGCGAATATCGCGCGGATGCCCGCTACGACAACCAGAATCCCCACAACGCGAAGGACCCAGGCCATGATGTTGTTGCTGCTCTTCGCATCCTCAAACATCTTCGCCGTGCCCGCCTTGCCCATGGAGAGGCGGCTGAAGGTGTAACCGTTCGACGCGGTGTAGGGCTCAAAGGTGTCCCGGATAACCTGGGCAATGATGGAGATGTCCGCCGGGGGGGTCTGCTTGAAGGTGACACGCACATCACCGATGCTGGGGCTGCCGGGATTTTTGCCCAGATAGACCGTGCTGCCCGCCACATGGACGAGTTTGTCCGCCGAGACATCACCGTAGTAGTAACGGCGTGTGGCCTCGTCAGCCGGGAGCATGAGAGAGCCCGTGATGGAGGAGAGGTCGATATCGGCGCTCGTGATATTCAGGGCCACGGCCCCGCTGATGCTGTGCTTCAGGAAATCCGGCAGGGTGTAGGCCCCGAAGGTAACCTTGGGAGCCCAGATCGTCTCGTTTTCATAGTTGGCCAGAACGGTGTTGACGCCCTGATACTTAGGGTCGTGGAAAGACCCGGAGTCGATGGGGCTGGAGGTCCATTCCTGCTTATAGGTGTAGGTTGTGACGGTCTCCTCGCCGCCGCCCAGCTTTTTGCGCTTCTCGGAGTGGGATTCCTCCTCCCACTGATAGAACTCCACCTCCCGCTCCAGCCGGATGGCCGTTGCCTTGACGCCAAAGACCGGATCGCGCAGCTCATCCTTCGTGTCCGCGCGGCCCATGGCATGGATAACCTTGCCCTCCAGCGCGGGATCCACCTTGCTGATGTCCGCCACATCCTCCGTCAGCAGCTGCGCCTCGCCGATGGCCCCTGCGGTCTTGAAGGTTCGGCCCTCGTTCCACCAGAGCAGACACGTCCCCACCACAATGAGGATGATGCCCGTGACAATCCCCTTGAACGAACTGCCCAGTCGCTCGCCCCAGCCTTGTGTCGTTGTTTCCGTGTACGCCATGTTACAACATGCCTCCTGATATTATAATTTGGAACCGAGAACTTTTAACAAAGTTTATGTTATCATATCGACAGGGAATAGGCTACAAATAATCAGTATTTTAAGGAGGTTTTCCGAGGTGAAAAAGTTTTTAAGTGCTTTGGTGGGAGGCCTGCTTCTCCTCGCACTCTGCGGAGCGGCCTTCGCGGCTCCGCGTTATGTGGTCACCGGGCGTCTGGCTCCCATTTTTGAGGAAGTCAGGGCCGCAAAGGCAGCCCCCAGTGGCGGCTGGGTGACGGTGGGCGAGGATGTGCCGTGCTCCGGGATGTTGGCCTACGGTGACGCTGTCGAGGGGACCCCGGCGAAGGGCAGAAAAGGCTGGCTTTCCCTTGCCGGAGAGAACCTGACAGGCTTCGTCGAGCTCTCTCTGCTGACGCCCATGCCAGAGCACGAGGCATTTGAGGCACGTCCCTTCCAGGTTCTGAAGGACGGTCTTGTCCCCCACATTCTGCCGGGGAAAATGCCCGTGTCGGAATACTCCAAATTTACACTGCCCCGCGGCTCGGTCGTAACAGCGGAAGGCAGGGCGGAGGCGAACGGTGCTTCCTGGATCCTCTGCTTCTTTGGCACGGACTATTCTTCCAGTGAGAGGCCGGAGGGCGTGGACGGAGAATTTGCGGGTTCGGACAATCGCTGCGCCTGGCTGCCGGAGGCAGAGCTTCGGGACCTGGCCGCGTCAAAGCCGGATTTCTCCCGCGTGGAGGAGGAGAACCTGCCGGAATCCGTCAAGGGTGATATGCGGAAGTTTCTGCTGAAAAACGGTTTTTATGTGAACCCGGCCCCCATCGTCTCAACATTTTTCAGGGAGGACGACATGGTGGACCTCTACAAAGCGATGGACGAGAACACAGCGAAGTTCATCACAGCGGATCTGCCCTTCCACGCCCTTCATCTCTACTTTGACCGCGCGCTCCAGAAGGTGGAGGAGAAGGCCCTGGTCAAATGCACGGCGGAACTGGTGATGGACATGCAGGACACGCTGAAAAAACAGCCCAAACCCGCATCCGAGCTGGAGAAGAAAGCGCGGAGCAACGTATCCAACTTCCTGAAGCTGGCCCTGTACCTTATCACGGGCGGCGGCGCAGAGCTGCCCGGGGAACTGCAGGATTTTGCCAGCGGCGTGATGGCTGGCGAGGGTTTGGGGGAGAATCCCTTTACGGAGCTTCCTCAGGACTTCAGCCTCTTTGGCCCCAGGGGACACTACACGCTGAACGACGACCTGAAGGCCTACTTCCGGGCCACATATCTGCTTGGCACGGGCTGGCCGCTGGACAGTGAGACCGGCGCGGCAGCGACGCTCATTCTCAATAAGCTTCTCACCAACCCGACGGTGCAGAAAAAGTGGCGTTCGCTCTACGAACCCATCACCACACTCGTGGGCGGGTCCAACATCAACTCCCCTGAGGCGCTGTCCCAGGCGCTCAGGCCCTTCAAGCTGGCAGACCTCGGCAAGCCGGACAGGGTCAGGGCCCTGATGGAGGCGCTGGACAAGGCAGGGAAGAACAGTGTCATTCAGAAGCTCTCCGGCAAGAAGTTCGCCATCCTGCCCCGGCGCGTGACCTTCGATGCATTGATTTTCCACACGCTGACCGCTCCGTCCGTCAGCGGCCGCACCCTGCCGGACCCGCTGGATGTGATGGCCGTGCTGGGCTCAAAGCCCGCTCAGGACGAGGTCATGCAGTACAGCAAGTTTAAAGACTACGACGACAACCAGAAAAAGCTCGCTGAGATGTGGCCGGATTGGGCCGACTCGGACGACGGCGCAAACGTCTACACCTCCATTCTTTCGGCGATGAGGACTTACTTCGCGTCGAAGAGCTCAAAGCAGTTCTTCGAGAGCACGCCGGCCTGGGGCTACAAGAAGCTGACCACGGCCGAGGGCGCGATGACGGAGCTCAAGCACGACACCATTCTCTACGCGGAGCAGAGCGGGGCAGAGATGGGCGAGGGCGCGGACACGTGGCTGGCAGGGCCCTTCAAGCTGCCCATCCCGCGGAGCTATGTCGAGCCTGTACCGGAGCTCTTTGAGGCGCTGAGGGATACAGCCGTCAATCTGGCAAAGGCGCTGAAGCCCCTTCTGCCCGATGAGAGCGAGTACGTCGAGGAACACTACCGGACACAGCTGACGGATTTTGCCGGAAGAATGGATACATTGTCCGGCATTGCCCGCCGCGCCCGCGAAGACGAGATGACCTATGACGATTTCACCACGCTGCTGAATTTCAGCCTGCCGTCCGTCCTGCCGGAGGGGATTTTCGAAGTGTTCGACGAGAAGGGCCAGGACATGCTCAAGATGGCGCTGGTGGCGGACGTGGCAACGGACACCGAGCAAGGGGAAGTCCTCTACATGGCCTCGGGCGCGCCGCGTAAGCTCCATGTCTACATCAACGACAAGTCCGGCGGCTTCCGTGTAACGGAGGGCTTTATGTACTCCTACTACACCTTCAACGGAGCCATGCTGGAAAAGCGCATGAACGACGACAACTGGAAGTCGAAGGTATATGGCGGGGAAGACCTGACGAAGTTCCTCCCCTACTGGAATGAGAAACTGTATAAGTAAGGAACTCAGGGCGGCAGCATTGGCTGCCGCCCTCTTATTTTTTGTCCTGCCTGCCTGGGGCAAAGGAGTACAGGCTCCCCAAGTCGTGGGCGCGCTGTCTCCACACCACGGTGTGGCCGGAGCTCTGATTGACCATCTCTATGCGCGAATCCAGGCTATTTTTCCCCATCCCCGGCGCGTCATCGTCATCGGGCCGGACCACTTCAGGCGGGCGAAGCGCAACATCGTCACCGGCGCGTCAGACTGGGGCACAAGGAAAGTTCTGGTGGGCGACGCCGAGGGGGCGAAACTCTCTCATCTTTTCCGTCAGGACGAGGTGGCACGCCGGGATCACTGCGTCACGGAGCATATTCCGCGGATAGGGAGATTCTTTCCTGAGGCGTCCGTCCTGTCCATCATTATCAGGCCCGCTGCGACGGACCTTCAGATTCTTCGCGCGTGCCAGGCTCTGGAGGCATTGCTGCGGGACGGGGAAACCCTCGTCATTCTCAGCATGGATCTGTCCCACTACAAGCCGCGGGAACAGTCCAACGCTGAGGACGCGCGGAGCCTTGAGATTATCCGCAGCTTCCGGCTCCGGGAACTGAGGGATGCGGACATCGACTGCCCGCGGGGCGCGCGGCTCTTTCTGATGCTGATGAAGCGCCTGGGCCTCACCCAGACCACGCTCCTGGAACGCAGCAACTCCGCTGATTTCCTCAAAGGGTCCTCAGACAGCACCACCGGCCACGCGACGATGCTGTTCACCTGTCAGGAGGACCGGGACAACGGTTAGCAGCCCGTGCCTTGCGGGTACTGAGAAAATGGCTGTCCTTCACGATGAAGCGGTAAGGAAGCAACGCGTCCGCCCCGGCGTAATCCACGTTGATGCGTGGAGTGACGGCAATTTCGGAATCAGGGACGGACTTGCCCCTGAGGATACGCAGGGGACCGGACGTCAGGTCAAGGCCGTTCTCCCCCCGTGTGATACCCAGCGCCTGGCAGAGCTTGCCCGGCCCGCTGCAAAGCTGGCGCTCTCCCTCCACTCCACGCCGGGTCCTCATCACGCCCAGCCCTTCGATGGGCTCCAGCGCACGAATCAGCACTGCCTCGGCGACGCCCTCCGGCCCCGTTACAACGTTAAAACAACAGTACATTCCATAGATTAAATAGACGTAGGCGCACCCTCCGGCGCGGAACATCACCTCCGTGCGGTGGCCCGGCCTTGGGGCGTCCAGTTTACAGGAATGACAGGCGGCGTCCGTCCGGCCCCTGTAGGCCTCGGTCTCCACAATAACCCCCGCCGTCCGCCCCTCTCCGGACTCGTGGACCAGCACCTGGCCCAGAAGCTCCCGGGCGACTGCCACGGTGTCCGTCAGATAAAAACTTCGCGGCAGGGGGGGCATCACTGAGCCGGGCCGTCTGGCCGACCCGACCGGCTCAGCGCCGCTCTCCCTTCGGGACCGCGTAAGGCCGGCGACAAGCGGGCGCATCCGTGCTCCGTCGCCGGCACTAACGCTTCCTGCGTGTCGCTGGCCGTCTGGCCAGGGAAGCGCTCTCTCAGCCGCCGGAGGGCGCCGGGCGGCACCGCATCCTGCACCGTCCCCCCAAACTGGAAGATCTCGCGAACGCCGCTGCTGGAGATGTAGGAGTATTTTGGGTCGGTCACGATGAAGAACGTCTCGATCTCCGGGGCAAGCTGACGGTTCATCAGGGCCATCTGGAACTCGTACTCGAAGTCCGACATGGCGCGCAGCCCGCGGATAATGACGCGCGAATGGGCCTGACGCACATAGTCGACAAGCAGCCCCTCAAAATACTCCACCTTCACGTTGGGCAGATGGCTCAGTGCCTCCCGCGCCATGGCGCACCGTTCATCCACACTGAAGGTGGCACGCTTCTGAGCATTGACCAGGATGCTGACCCGCACTTCGTCAAAGATGGCGGCGGCGCGCTCGGTGATGTAGATATGTCCATTCGTGATGGGGTCGAACGAGCCGGGGTAGACCGCGCTGCGTTTCATGGCCTCAGCCTCCTTTCCGGTATAGGATACAACAGGCACGGCCCCCGCGGCAAGAGCGTGGCAGGGCCTGCCCGCAGGCGGGACGGTCTTTGCGCTCCCCTCAACGTCCTCCTCAATGATTTGCAGTTGCGCTCAGTCTGACTATCGAGTACGATATAAAAAATTCAGCTGCCGCTAACGTGCGGGCTGGGGAGAGAGACTGAGATGTTCATTGAAAGGGTAAAATACGTTCTTGCTGTCGTCATCTATGGGACCATCGGTTTGTTCCTTCGCTACGTCAGTCTGCCAAGCGAGATTGTTGCGTTGTGCAGGGGCATCATCGGGTCAGCTTTCATCCTTCTGTATCTGCAGGCGAGACACCAGAGCTTCAACGTACCGGCAATCCGTCAAAACCTGTTCTGGATCATCTCCTCCGGAATCTGTCTGGGCATGAACTGGACACTTCTCTTCGCAGCCTATATGCACACCACCGTGGCAATCGCCAGCCTGTGCAACTATATGGCCCCCATCATCATTATCCTGATCACTCCTGTGGTGCTCCATGAGCCGCTGGATATGCGAAAAATACCGTGTGTCATCGTTGCTCTGATCGGCATAGTATTTGTCTCCGGAGTATGGGGCGGCTCGGTGGGCAACATCGCGGGCGTGTTCCTGGGCTTTGGGTCGGCACTGTGCTTCGTGGGAATCGTTATCTGCAACAGAAAAATACACGGCGTTCCCGCGCTGGACAAGGTCGTGCTTCAACTGGCCATTTCCGCTTTGACCATCCTTCCCTACGTTCTGCTGAAGAACCACGGCGTGGTGTTGAATGTGAATCTGCAATCCGTTTTGATTATCCTGATGCTCGGAGTGGTCCATACGGGCATCGCGTATTGTTTCTACTTCAGCGGGATGGGGAGTCTGCCGGTGCAGACAATCGCTGTTTTGGGGTATCTTGAACCGGTCGTATCCGTGCTCTGCTCGGCGGTCTTTCTGCATGAGGCGCTTGGGATAACCGGCTGGATAGGCGCGGTCCTGGTTCTGGGGGCAGCGGTCGTCAGCGAGAGCATGAAGACGGAGGCAAATGGACATGAGTGAAATTAATCGGGACAAAGACGGACTTGCGTGGGAAGAAATCAAGACCGAGCATATCGTACAGGACGAATGGATTGACTTCCGCCGGTCGGCGTACCGTTTTCCGGACGGGACCGTGTTTGAACCCTATTACAGCTACAGCCGCAGGGATTATGTGATCGTCGTTCCCTCGGATGCGGCGGGAAATTACCTCTGCGTGAGACAGTTCCGTCAAGGAATAAAAGAGGTGACGACGGAGTTCCCAGCCGGTGGGCTGGAACGTACGGACGGGAAGGAATACAGGGACAGGGACGGCGCCTCCGCCTCGGAGGATGCGCTGGCCGCAGCGAAAAGAGAGCTTCTGGAGGAGACCGGGTACGAGTCCGGCGAGTGGACGCATCTGCTCACGATCCCATCCAACGCAACTATAGCTGACAACTACGCCTTCATCTACAGGGCGCGGAACTGCCGGAAGGTTGCGGGACAGGACCTTGACGACACCGAATTTCTAAAGGTAGAAACGCACACGGCCAGTGAAATCGAAACCTTGATTCGCACGGGGAAATTTCAGCAGAGCGTTCATGTGATGGCGTGGCTGCTGGCCATGCGAAGCTGAGCAGCGGCAGGAGGGATTCTATGCGAAATGGAATAAAGCCTGACCCCAACAAAATATATCCCGTCCCAGGCTTCGACCATCTGACCTATGTGAAGCCCACGGTGAACAATCCCAACATTATTGTTGGAGACTTTACATACTACGGCGGCATCGACTTTGAAGAGCGTGTCTCGCACCACTATGACTTTAACGGCGATAAACTGATTATCGGGAAATTCTGCCAGATAGCGGCCGGCGTCAATTTCGTCATGAACGGTGCCAACCATCAGATGAATGCCGTATCCACTTTCCCCTTTTACATTTTTGAGGGTTGGGATCAGCCGATCCCTCCCATTTCCGAGATGCCGCTGAAGGGCGATACAATCGTCGGCAACGATGTCTGGATAGGACAAAACGCAACGATACTGCCGGGCGTTCATATCGGCGACGGAGCAATCATTGGCCTGAACACTGTCGTGGCCTCCGATGTGCCGCCATACACCATCGCGGCGGGAAATCCAGCCCGCCTGATACGAAAACGCTTTGACGATGAGCTGATCGCTCTCATGCTACAATTTAAATGGTGGGATCTGGACATAGAGGAAATCAACAAACTGATCCCGGTCTTATCCTGTAGTAATCTGGAAAACGTGAGGACTTTTTTGAAAGAGAGGCTGAGTAAATCCAATGAAAGCAAAGAGTGTTTTCCATAACGACGCGCCGCTGCAGGACCTGGGCGGAGGAGTGAGCCGCAGGGTGCTGGCCTACACTCCCCTGCTCATGACGGTGGAGGTCTCGTTTGAGAAGGGCAGCACGGGTGCCGTTCACTCCCACCCTCACTGTCAGAACACCTATATCCTCTCCGGGCGGTTCCGCTTCACGGTGGACGGTGAGGACGTTGAAGTCGCTGCAGGCGATTCGCTGGCATTTCCGGCCGACGTCCCCCACGGAACGCTGTGCCTGGAGGCAGGAAGGCTGCTGGACATCTTCACCCCCATGAGAGAGGATTTCGTAAACTGACGGGAATGACGTCTGTTCTGGTGCCCCACAGGTCAGGGCGGCCCCCACTCTGGAGGGCCGCCCTGTTCAATGACAAAATTAAAAGCGCGGATGGCTTCAGTCTGCCGCAGCCCCGCTTCCTTCTACCCTGCCGGTAACCAGCTCGCGCCCGCAGTGCGAAACCACCAGCACGGCCAGGGTCATCAGCGCCAGCGCAATGATGAGCTGGAGGCCGTCCACCATAAAGACAAAGCCGCCATTCATCAGCTTGGAGCAGATGCCGTAGACGCTTATGACCAGCGCTGACATCGTCACCACAAACATAAAGGTCATCGGCACATAGAGCATCCAGCCCTTGCGGCCCGTCACGCGCAGAAACACCGCCAGCGACACCAGCACCAGCGCGGAGAGGAGCTGATTCGCCGCACCGAACAGCGGCCAGATGCTCATGTAGCCCGCCAGGCAAAGCGCGTAGCTCAGGGCCAGGGTCAGGACTGTCGCAACGATATTGTTGGAGATGAGCTTCGCCAGCGCTCCCATCTCGTGTCCCTCAGAGGGGGCCAGCAGTTCCTGGAGCGACATACGTCCAATGCGCGCCACGGAGTCGATGGTCGTCATGGCCAGGGCCGAAACGCACATCGTCATGATGGCGACTGAGACGTTCTGGGGCAGGCCAAACATTGTGAAGAACCCGCCGACCGCCCCCGCAAAAATCTGGAAGGGGGTCTTACCCGCAGGCAGAGCGCCGCCCTGGGCCACGGAGCAGGCAATTACGAGGGACACGACGCCCAGCAGCGTCTCAACAATCATGGAGCCGTAGCCCACCGGGAGCATATCACGCTCGTTGGAGATGGACTTGGACGACGTGCCGGAGGACACGAGACTGTGAAAGCCGGACACCGCACCGCACGCGATAGTGATGAACAGGATGGGGAACAGCGGCTGGCCTTTCACGGTGAAGCCTACAAAAGCCGGCATCTCGCTGATGGAGGGGTTCGTCACCAGGACGCCGATAACGCCGCCAGCCACCATGCCCAGCAGCAGGAAGGAACTGAGGTAATCCCGGGGCTGCATCAGCATCCACATCGGGAGAACCGACGCGATGAAGCAGTAAGCGAACACCACGTAGCGCCACTTGGCCACGTCAAGGTACAGCGGATTCAGAATGCCCAGCACAAGCATCCCGATAATCAGGGCAACTCCCACCAGGAGTTTGAAGCCCTCGCCGGGCTTGACCC
Source organism: Fretibacterium sp. (assembly GCA_024681935.1). Taxonomy (GTDB): domain Bacteria; phylum Synergistota; class Synergistia; order Synergistales; family Aminobacteriaceae; genus JAFUYV01. Next base: position 1,540 of record JAIKZX010000195.1, on the reverse strand, counting down.
TGCGGATGAAGAAACCAAAGGCCATGGCCACAAAGATGTAGAGCAGAGAGATGGAACCCGCGGCGGCACCAGGGGTATTCTGCCCCCCGTCAGCCGTAAAGCCGTTGAAGGTGCCGGTGATGATATCCGAGAAGGCCGCGATGACCAGCAGCGTGAAGAGCCAGCAGAACAGCAGAAACAGGCGGCGGCCCGTCTTGCCGACGTAACGCTCAATGAGGAAGCCCATGGACTTGCCGTCGTTCTTGACGGAGGCGTACAGCGCCGTGAAGTCCTGCACTGCGCCAAAGAAAATACCGCCAATCAGGAGCCACAGGAAAGCCGGCACCCAGCCGAACATCGCGGCGATAATGGGGCCGGTGACGGGGCCCGCCCCCGTGACGGACGAGAACTGATGCGCAAAGACCGTGAAGCGCGACGCGGGGGCGAAATCCTGCCCGTCCTCAAAGCGCCAGGCCGGGGTCCGCGCGTTCTCATCAATGCCCCATGTCTTCACAAGCCAGCGGCCGTAAAAGACGTAGGCGATAAGAAGCACGGCAATGGTGAGACCAACAAGCGTTAAACCATTCACTGCAAAAACCCTCTTTCCACATAATAATCACCTAAAAAAAGAAACGGCCCGCCGGTCCAGCGGAGCCGCTCTTGGAACGTGTTTCAGGAGTTTATCATCGAATGAACTATTTGTCAAATACTATTTCTTCCCCGCGGCAGCCAGCTCGAGGCATCGGGAGACCCTCACCTTCCCCAGGTTTACCTTTTATGCTAAAATTAAATTACAAAAATTTTTTGATGAGTTTTTAATCGGCCCGGCTTCCGTCGGGTGTCAAATGAAAGGAGATTGAGAAGAATGAGGAAGACGTATCGTATCATCGCGCTGTTTTTGACGCTGGCGTGCATCCTTGCCGCAGGGGCCGTGGCCTCCGCTGAGGTGGACAAGACCGGCTGGCCGGACCAGCTCCGCTTCATGGCGGGACCTCCCGGCGGCAACTGGTTCGCGCTGGGAACAGCCCTCGCAGAGATGTGGACGGGCACGGGCCTGCCCCAGACCACCAGCAGCTCCGGCGGCGGCGTGGCAAACATTGTGAACGCCAACACCGGCAAGGGCGACCTGGGATTCTCTGTCACCTCGATGGTCGGCGCGGCGACCCAGCCGGACGGAGTGGACTTCACCAAGGGCCGCCAGATGCAAAACACTGTCCTCATGGCGAACCTCTACACCCAGTATACCTATTTCATCATGCGCAAGGACTTCGCGGAGAAGAACCGCATCAAGTCGGTGGACGACATCATCGCCAGGAAGCTCCCCATGCGTTTTGCCACCCTGAAGCCGGGCACATCCTCGGAGTTCGTCATCAAGGCGCTGTTCAGCAAAGGTTATGGCTTCGACTACAAGAAGACCTTTGAGTCCTGGGGCGGCAGCGTTGAGTACGCCTCCTACGAGGGCGGCGCGGACCTCCTGGCGGACAACCACCTGGACTGCTTCGCGTTCTCCGTAGGCAAGATCGCGTCCATCGTCATGAACATCGAGAGCAAGCTGGACATC
>JAIKZX010000165.1 GCA_024681935.1 Fretibacterium sp. | reverse complement strand
TCCCCGTCTTTTACAGTGCGCCCTGCGCCCCTGTGATATGTTCGCGGAAATAAGCGTAAATATTCCCGCGGACATATCTTTATATATCTGTACCTCCATGCAGAATAAACTCACGGAGCCTGTTTTCCAGCCTGATTCTTATCTTTGGCACAGGCAGCTTTGTGCCCTCAGACGCTTCAAAATAAACCCCTGCCTTGTTTATATCCGCGATATTGCAGACTGATATTCCACTTTTGCTCTATTTCAGAAAGGTACATTTCCCTGTAGTATTCAACGCCTGACTTTTTCAGATATGCCTCCACCAGACCCTCCATCGGGTGTCCTCCGCGATTTTTAAGGGCATTTGAGTCCCGTCCGGCCTCGACGCCTGTCACATAATCATACAGATTGGAGATGAAATGGTTTTGAAGTTAAAGTTTTCGATATTTGCCATTCCCAAGAAAATCTATGAAGCGTCTGTCACGCAAAAGCTGCAGTTGCTGACGGATTTTTGCCTGCACATTATGGTTTTGGGGATGTTTTTCCTCAAGTTCTGTCGTGAATTCGTACATATCTCCGATGGAAAAATCTTCTTTTTGCAATCTGTTGATGCAGGTCAGCACATCCATCAGCCAGCCACGGTCAGTTAAATTATCGACTCTCAATCCTTCCGCTCTCTTGTATTTATCCATTACCAGTGCCTTATCCAATTCATTTTGCGCTTCCACAACAGCTATTTTTCCCTGAGCGGGTATTCTGTCATATAGAATGACAGAGCCGATATATCCCGCTCTTCTGGCGCTTTGTGACAAGGTGTTGCGGCGTTGAAGGACATCGGGTGTAAAAAAGTATTTGGGAACCAATGTCAAATCAATAACATCGCGTTCACAATAACACAGAATGAACAGGTTAGGGTTTGTTTTGCTGGTGATTCGTTCCAGTGCCGAAAAATATGCGCCATCCAGTATTTTCCTGGCTGCAGAACCGCTCTTGCTTTTTAATTCATATATTTCACCGCAATTATCACAAAAAAAGTCTGCAACCTTGGTATTATTGGGAGTCTTGACGAGGTGTGCTTTTCCACATGCCGGGCAGTACATCTCATTTTGCATCCAGAGTTCACTGACCACACGGATGCGCTGAGAGAGGCTTTTGTAGTGCAAGTTGCTGATATCAGGGAGTAACAGGTTCATTTCTGCGGCTCTTCATGCAGTATATCATCTTCAACAAAATCTTCAGCATTCCCATTAAAAATACTGCACTCCACAGCCGTGAAATTTTCAGAGGATAAAACTATTTTCCCCCGCTTCCAGGCATTCCTGACCTTATCCAGTGCTTCATCTTCGTCAGAAGCATCAACGACAATGACTTTTTCAAGCGTTTCCCTTATATTCACCGGATAACGGCTCATCGGTTTATCCTCTCGTCATCATTTGTGTTTTAATCGCCGCAGGGCGAAGATGGAGCAGGACAGCACCACTGCCGACAAACGGTTCAAAATACCTGTTGAAATGTCCAGGCATTCCTGAACAGATTGTCTTTAATAACTGTGTCTTGCCCCCAGCCCATTTCAGAACCGGGGTCATTCTTCCTCCATTGGCTGTCATGACACGCCCTCCTCACTTCCTCACTATTATAACAAACGCCCCCTGACGGGGCGGCGGCATCGGCCTGTTCCGGCCATACGCATAGCATAAACAGCGGTGCTCCTCTCCGGAGGTGAGGCGCTGTTTTCGGTGGTGGCTGAAAACCGGGGATGGAATATGCTATGATAAGTTTACATATAGCTCAAGCTATTGGCGTGGAGGAAAGTCTATGCTGCTGAACAACATAGAGCCTGATGTGGAAACGAAATGCATAGAAAAATCCCAAACACAGGCACGCATTGCCGGGGAACTGGGAACATCACCCGGATATATCAGCAGAATCGTGAACAGCAGAGAGCGGATTGTAAACAAGACGTTCCCCGCGATGCTGAAGTCCCCTGGATATAATGTCCGGCTTACCTGTGAGAAGATGGAAGAATGACATAACGGATGCAGCGGGTGATGATATGAAACGAAAAACAGCGAAAGAAATTCTTGCGGCATCCTTTGTGGAGCTTGCCGCAAAAAAAAGTGTCGACAAGATCACAATTCAGGAAATCGTAGATAACTGCGGTTATTCCCCTGCAACCTTTTACCGCAATTTCAGGGATAAATATGATCTGATCACATGGGTGCATACCAGAGGCGTTGCGGGGATTATGGGCCGGATGGACACAAACAGCTATGATAAATGGAAACAGACATTGCGGGAGGCGGCGAACTGGTTTTACAATGAAAAAGAATATCTGATAAACCTCCTCCGTCATACGGACGGGTATGACTCCTTTATGCGGCACATGGTTGAAATCCATTACTCGGCTCTGAAAAAATATATTCTTTCTGTGAATGGAAATCATGAACTGGACACAAAGGAAAAGATGCTGGTCAGAGCCTTTTGTCTTGGGGCCGTAGGTCTGGTCTGCGAATGGATTCTCGGACAATACAGGGTGACGCCGGAGGAGATTGCGGGTGTTTGTGAAGAAGCTCTTCCCGAACCGCTGAAAAAACATCTTCTGCAAACGAGAGAAAACGGCTTCAATCTATCATAATGACAGATTGGAGCCGTTTTCTGAATTGAAAACCTGTTCTCCGTGAGTATGATTGTAGTCATTGGTTGCGCGCAATCATAATGGACGCAATTAAGAACCGGCAACACAAAGTATATGGAGGACAGGACAATGACTAAGATTGAATTTCTGCAGACAGCGGCAAAAAACTGGTTTGGCAACTCTCAGCAGCATTCCATCCACGCTCAGCTTCTGAAGGCGCGCGGACTGAATAAGCTGGCGGATAAGATTATGGCGGAGTCTGAAGAGGAATGGGATGAGGCCAAAAAGGTCAACGCCCGTCTGATTGAGCTTGGCGAAACTCCGAAGGTGGAGATCAGGGAGTATCCTGTCATCACCGATATCAAAAAAATGCTTGAGTACGACTGCAGGGCGTCCGCTGAGGCGCTGCCTGAGATGAGCAAGGCACTTGCTATGTTTGATGACGACTATGTAACCCGGCATATGTTCGAGGAATTTATCATTGATGAGCAGGAGCATTACAGCTGGGTGAAAGGGCACCTCTGCCTGATTGAGCAGATTGGTATCGAGAACTACATGATTGAGATGATCGGCGAATAAGGAGGAACAAAGATATGAAGATTCTGATTCTGAACGGAAGCCCCCGGAAACAAAATACCGCCGCCATGGCGGATGCCTTTAAGGAAGGCGCGGAAAGCGCAGGCAATGAGGTTCGTCTGCTGCATGCAGGCAGGATGAAGATCGGCGGCTGTCTGGGATGCGAATACTGCCACGGCAAGGGCGAAGGTCAGTGCATCCAGAAGGACGATATGGGGCAGGTTATTGACGCCTACAAGTGGGCGGACATGATCGTTTTTGCTTCTCCCATCTACTATTCCGAGATGACCTCTCAGCTCCATGCGGCGATTCAGCGCGTGTACAGCATTGGCAAGCCGGCTGCCGCTAAGGCTGCGCTGCTTTTGAGCACCAAGTCCGGTCACACCGAAGCTGCAGAAGCTTATTTCAATCAGCTCACCGCATTCCTGGGTATGGAAAACTGCGGCGTATGCAAGGCTGTGGATGCTGAAAACATGAATGAGGAAAAGATGGCGCAGATCAGGGCCTGGGCAGCATCCATCAAATAGCACAAAGGACGCGCGGAAAACAGAAAAGGAGAAGCCGTCTCATCCGGACGGGAAGGACAGGATTCCCGAAGCACTGAAGAGGGCCGGCAGGAAAACGAAACAGAGGTGCTGCGCCATTCTGCTGCCCATATTATGTCAGGGGCAAGCCAGGGGAAGCGGAGCTGAAGAACGTGGCGGCTTTTGCGGAAAAATTCATATAATGACAGGTGAAAAAGAAACGACAAAATATGACTGCATCCGTCTTGGCAATCAGCTCTGCTTTCCGCTGTATGCCTGTGCCAAGGAAATCGTCAGGCAGTATCGGGGACCGCTCGAGAAACTGAATCTGACCTACACGCAGTATGTTGTGATGATGGTTTTCTGGGAGCATGGGGGTATGGCGGAGGGCGAGTTGGGGAAAATTGTGCATCTCGATTCAGGCACGCTGGCGCCGCTCCTTAAGAGATTGGAAAAAGCAGGATATATCAACCGTGTACGGCCTGAAAACAATGAAAGGAAGCTGTTCCTTTCTCTTACGGAGGCCGGTGAAGCACTCAGGGAAAAAGCAATTCATGTGCCTCAGGCGATGGCGGACTGCATCAATCTGCCAAAGGAAGAATTGCTGCAGCTGAAGAAACTTTTGGACAAAGCCCTTGTTCAAATGGAATCGAAACAGACGGAAGGGGCTGTAAATCTGTGAAAAATAAACCCAAAGCTGTAACGGAACATGCTGCCGTTTGCCGGCGGATGCCGATTTCACCGCGCAGCAGGCCAGCGGCAAATCTGTCTGCCGGGATAATGCATGAAAATCTCCGAAGGAGAAAAACACCCCGGCAAATCAGATTCCATATTCTGCCAAACCAGAACCCTGCTTCGATTCGGTGAGATCAGGCCGCCTCCCGTCCCCTCACTCAGCGGGAGTCTGCCCCGCGCCGGCGGGGAAAAGGGCTTTTTTGATGGTCTCAAGCAGCTTTTTCTTGTTCAGCGGCTTGAGGAGATAGCCCGCCGGGCGAAGCGCCAGCAGCGGCTCGATGTACTTGCGGTCGTTGATGCCCGTGAGGAACACGACGGGAATACCGGCAACCGAGGGATTCGCGCGGAGTTTCTCCAGAACCTGCCGGCCGTTGAAGAACGGCATTTCATAATCCAGCAAAATCAGGTCCGGACGGCTCTTCTCGATGGCCTTCATCACATTCAGGCTGGAGTTGGTGATGGTCACGTCGAAGTTCGCTCCCTCCAGCATGGCCTTGATGACCCGCAGCGTAGGGCCGTGGTCATCCACGGCCAGAATCCTGATGCCTGCCCCGTCGAAGGTCTCCTCAAAATCGCAACTGTGACTGTTCCCTGCGAAAGTACTCATCTTCAGCTAAAACCCCTTTAACATTTCATCTGCGATGCGCATGGCGGAATCCCCGTCCACATCCAGCACCGCCGCCTTCAGTTCCTCAAACCTCTCCGCCAGAGCGGGGGGCAGACGGAACCGTCCAATCTCCTCCACCGCCTTGTCCGCCCCGTCCGTGTCGAAGTTATCCATGGCCTCCGCGACGCCGGACACAAGGGCTTTCACCGTCTCCGGATCAAAGTCCGAAGCCCCGGACCTGTCGGGTTCCTCCGCCACGCCGGGGACGGCCCGCAGTTTTTCACGGAAACCGCGCCACTCCTTCAGAAAAACATCGTGGAGGCGGGTGACCGTCTCCCAGTCCCCATCCCGCGCGGCGTACTCAAGCACCCTGGCCAGCCCCGCCAGAGGCAGGATCCCCACCATAGCGGCGGCGCTCTTCATGCCATGGACCAGCACGCGGTACTCCGGCTCATTGTCCTCCCGGAACAGGGAGTCCAGACGTTCGGCGTGGGGGTCCACCGTATTGTAAAAGTCCCGCAGGGCCCCGATGAGCAGATCCCGCGACGGCAGATGAAGCTCCGCCAGATCCCAGTCCAGCCCGTCAACCGGCGGCCATTCCTCACCGGCCGGCAGGGCGGCCTCCGGCTCCGGCCCCTCCTCACAGGCCGTTATCTGCACCTTCTCCGGCGGAAGGCTTTCCCGCAGAAGTTTTTCCAGCGCGGCCGGGGCAATGGGCTTTGCCAGATAGCCCGCGAACCCCAGGGAGCTGTACTCCTCTCTGGACCCGGAAACGGCGTTGGCCGTCAGCATAATCACCGGTGTGCTGAGGTTCCTGTTCCCCGGCAGGCTCTTCATTCTCTGAAAGGTCTCCACGCCATCCATCCCCGGCATGTGGTGGTCAAGGAAAATCAGGTCGTAGTCGGTTTCCGTCAGTCTGGCGAGACACTCCTGGCCGCTCTGGGCCGTGTCGATCCGCACGCCGGTCTGCTTCAGGAGCCCCCGGAACACCGACAGGTTGATGAACATATCGTCCACGGCCAGCACCCGCGCTTCCGGGGCGCGGAAGCTCTCATGATACTGGGGCCTCTCCGCCAGGGAACGCTGGAAGGCCTCCTCAAAATCCCCCATGGGCTCCGGGTTCACGACCTCCTGCCTCAGCCTGAAGAAGAAGGTTGATCCCCTGCCGTACTCGCTCTCGACTTCCAGCCGGCTGCCCATCCTCGAGAGGAGCTGAGTGGTGATGGCCATGCCCAGCCCCGTGCCTTCCACGGTGTGGGTCCGTCCCTCGTCGATGCGCTCAAAGGGGGCGAAGAGCCGGTCCATGTCCTCCGGCCGGATGCCGGTGCCCGTGTCCGCCACGGAGACGGACAGCAGAATGAAGCGGCCCTCCGGGTCGGGATCGGGCTCAAAGCCCGCCGACAGCATGACGCTGCCCTTCTCGGTGTACTTCACGGCGTTGGTGAGGATGTTGGTAACAATCTGTTTCAGGCGCAGCTCGTCGCCCCGGAGGGTGGAGGGAAGGTTCCGGTCCGCCTTCACGGTGAACGAGAGCCCCTTTTCCGACGCCCGCAGGGAGATCATGTTGGCAAGGTCGTTCAGCAGCGAAGCCATGTCGTACTCCACGGGAATAATATCCATCTTGCCGGCCTCTATCTTGGAAAAGTCCAGAATGTCGTTGACCAGTCCCAGGAGGCTGTTTCCCGCCGTGCGGATGTTGGCGGCGTATTCCAGAATATTCTTTTCCCTGGCTTCGCGCAGAATCATCTCGTCCATGCCCAGCACAGCGTTGATGGGCGTGCGGATGTCATGGGACATATTGGACAGGAATATGGACTTGGCCATGTTGGCCGCGTTGGCCCGCACGCTCATTTCCTCCAGCTCATGGGTCATCACCATGAGGAAGCGCGCCATGCGGTAGGGAAGGGGGATAATTCCGTCCTCCACGGGGACGGTGAATT
>JAIKZX010000161.1 GCA_024681935.1 Fretibacterium sp. | reverse complement strand
GGAGCAGCCAGCCCAATCATCGTCAGGGACGCGTTGGGCTGAATGCTCATGTACCAGGACACAGGGAGGCGGACAAGGAAGGTCTGCGCTAAGCCCTGCGCCATTACAAATGCCGTTCGGGCATGTCCGTTAAAGTAACCCATAAAACTGAACAAAGCACTTGTTACAACGGCTTCGGAAGAAAATCCGCGCATATATTCCCAGGCTCTGGCGATAACCGCCGGATCGTCAGAGAAGAAGGAAGCCAGGATATTGCCATGGAAAAAAGACAGTAAGGCGATAAACACACCTATCGTACAGCCGATTCCCATACCGGTGAACATGGCCTGTGTCGCGCGGTCCTCCCGTCCCGCGCCTACGTTCTGTGAGACAAAGGAGGCCATGGACTGCATCAGCGAGCCGGGAACCAGCATGATAAAGGCCCCGATTTTACTTGCCACACCGTAGCCGGAGGAAGCGTCAAGCCCCAGATTATTAATAAAAGCACAGAGCGCAAGAAATGAGAAATCCGTAAGAATGCCCTGAAAACTGATGGGAGCCCCTATTCGTACAAAGCGCCTGACCTCGCTGTTGAAGGAGAAATCGGACTTTTTTATGGTGAAAGGAAGCGCCCTCTTCCTGATAATGAGGAGTGAGAGGATGACGCTGACGGCCTGCGCCAGAATGGTAGCAAGGGCCGCCCCCACGACATTCATGTTAAGTACGGCGACGAAGAACAAATCTCCCAGGATGTTGACGACACAGGCAATGGCAACGAAGATGAGAGGCATCATGGAGTCCCCCAGCCCACGAAATATCCCGCTGATGACGTTGTAGGCGATGACAAAAAAGATACCTCCGCCGCAGATACGGATGTAGGTCACAGTAAGATCCAGTGCTTCCTCAGGTGCCTGCATAAGCAGGGCCAGCGGACGGGCAAGGAGCGGCAGGAGGATGGTCAGCACCAATGAAAAACAGGAGAAAAAGCACACCGTGCCGCCAACAAGTTTCCCTATACGCTCAGGCTGACGTTCCCCCAGGTAACGGGCAATCAGGACGGTAATGCCCATTGAGAGCCCAGATATTGCGAAAATCACGAGGTTTACAATGTTCCCGCCGGTGGAGACACCGGAGATACCGGCTGTGGTGCCGAACTTGCCGACAATCATTATGTCCACGGCCCCGTACATGGCCTGAAGGATGAGTGCCCCAAGGATGGGGAGCATGAAACGTATCAGCTTGAGGGGGATGTTTCCTGTCGTAAAATCGTTTTTTTTGTCAAGTTTTTCCGTCATTTCCGTTACCTCTTCAAAGACATGCGCAAAAAGAATTTACGCCAAACTAAAGCATTATATCATGTTATAATTTTACAATCTGAGGAGGCTGTTCCTATGTTGGATTTGTTGGAAACGATAGAGTCGATCTTTCAGGTTGTGGTTCAGTTTGGCGTTTTGTTGATGGAATGTGTTGGAGTCGTCATTTTGTTGGTCACGACGGCGAGAAGCATCTGGGGATGCCTGCGCCGTGACCCTCATGTTCGGCTCACGCTGGCCAAGGGCATTGCCCTGGCACTGGAGTTTAAACTGGGCGGCGAGGTATTGCGGACGGTCATTGTCCGGGAATGGAGCGAACTAGCCATCCTTGGCGCAATCATCCTTCTCCGCGGGGCACTGACCTTCCTCATTCACTGGGAGATTAAAAATGAGGAAGCCAGCCTTGAGTAGACAGCAGAAAGAAAATCCCCCGGCCTCCTGACAACTCAGAGGCCGGGGGATTATTTCGCCGTACAGGGGTTCCTTACTTTTGCCTGAGGTGCACGGCGAACCCGCCGAGCTCTTTTTTGAAGTAGACCGCCTTGAGCCGTTCCCCTTTATACTTAGCCGTGCTCATATCAAGCTCAAAGCCGCGCTTCTCCATATCAGCAACAGCCATTTCGATTCGGTTGGTGCTGACTGAGAAATGGCCGTTCGCTCCCAGGAAGGGCAGCTTCATCACCTCGACACCGGAACCTGCAAAATTAGAACTGTTGCCCGGCTTTATCTCAAAGCCGAAAGCGGCGTTGAGCGTTTCGCACAACTTTGAGGAAGCGTCCGCATCGGGGCAGTTGATACCAACATGATCAACCGTATAGCCAAGCATAATCCGCCGCGCTTCAAGGCAAAGCTCCGTGATACGTTCAAAACGATGCGCCGCAATATCGCCCTTGGTGCACACCCAGCTCCCCCCTATCGCGTGGATGAAGGGCGCGGCGCTGTACTCCGCAAGGTTTTGAGCATTCACCCCGCCGGTCGGGATGAATTTGACACTGCCAAACGGCCCGGACAGAGCCTTCATCGCGTTCAAGCCACCGTATACATTGGCCGGGAAGAACTTCAGGACCTTCAGTCCCAGTTTCATGGCCGCCATAATCTCACTCGGCGTAACACAGCCCGGAGTGACAGCGATCTTGTTTTCAACACACCAGCGCACAACTTCCTCATCGAACCCCGGTGAGACAATGAACTTTGCCCCCAGAGAGACGGCCTTCTGGCACTGTTCCAACGTGATAACCGTCCCGGCACCAACCGTCATATCGGGACATTCACGGGCTACTGCCTTAATCGCATCCGGCGCGGCAGCCGTACGGAAGGTGATTTCCATCACGTCAATGCCACCGGCAAGCAAAGCCTTTGCCGTAGGAACGGCATCCTCCGCGTTGTCAATAACAACGACCGGTACAATACCAGCATTTGTAAACTTCTGCAGAATCTCCATGACACTCACTCCTTTAAATTAATCAGGCCAGCAGGTTCTCCCCGTCGCCCATAACCGCAATGTCGACCGCCGTGGCGTTCTCAATGTGGAATGCCATCATCTTATAGCCGGGATTTGCATCATAAAGCTTCTTAACATCAGGCATCATCTCCAGCATTGCCGCCGCGTACTTTGGATCGCTCTCAAAGACGGCCTTGCCAGTGTAACGAAGCCAATGACCGTTCTGCTTGCAGGCAACAAGCTCAACCTTTGGGTTCGCGCAGAGCTGCTTGTAGACGTTCTTGAAGTTGCCCACGCCGAAGATGACCTTGCCGTCCATTTCCAAATACGCCCCCAGCGGACGCAGCCTGGGCTGATCGCCTTCTGCGGTCGCAAGGAAGAAGACGCCTGCCTCTTTCAGGAAATCGCCTATTTTACTCATTATAAACAGCCTCCTTATCTTTTGCTGCAAACGTGATATCATATATATTATACAAGATAACATATTAGGAGGAATCCGGGAAAACAAGACCGGAGAGAAGGTATCTTGTCCGGTTTTTTCTCTTTGTTCCCTGGGAAGAGGGATTATGAAAGACAAAGCTGATAAAAAAATAACGAAGACCAACGCCGTGAGAATCCTGGAGGCAGCGAAAGCACGGTATGAGCTGATTACTCTCCCCTTGCAGGAGACTTCCGAAGGGCCTATAGCCATCAGTGCCCGCAGAGTGGCTGAGCTTCTGGGACAAAAAGCCGAGGTCATTTTTAAGACGCTCGTCACGGTTGGAAAAAGCCGGGAGCATTATGTCTTTGTCGTCCCAGGGGCCGGGGAGCTTGACCTTCGCAAAGCAGCAAGGGCCGTAAACGAAAAAACCATAGAGATGATTCCGTCAAAAGAACTTCTGCCTCTGACCGGGTATGTCCACGGCGGATGTTCGCCCGTGGGGATGAAAAAGGTGTTCAGGACCGTTATCGACGCATCAGCGGAAAAATATGATACCATCTTTGTCAGCGCCGGGCGTATTGGGCTCCAATTGGAGATTGCCCTGCCTGAGCTGAGAAAAGCCGTTGAGTTTATTGTGGCAGATATTGCCGAAATACAGCCCGATAAATAAAGTTTCCCGCAGGAGGCCCCCATGTTGAACAGGATATGGCCAATCATTATCATTGTTGCATCAAACTGTTTTTACAACATCTGTACAAAGTCGACCCCGGCAGGGATTAATGCGTTCTGTGCTCTGGTTGTGACTTATCTGACGTCCGCCGTCATTACCTTCGCCCTGTTTATCTGTGAGGTTAAACCCGAAAATGCCTTCCTTGAATTATCAAAAATAAACTGGTCCTCTTTCATCCTGGGTATTGCGATTGTCGGACTTGAGATAGGGTATATTCTTCTCTACCGTGCCGGCTGGAAGCTCAGCTCCGGCGCGTTGGTCGCCAATATCTGCCTCGCCTTCGCCCTGATTTTCATTGGATCCTTGTTATATAAGGAGCAGATTACGCTGCGTCAAATCCTGGGGATTGGCTTTTGCGTGGCTGGCCTTGTGCTGGTCGGCAAATAGCTGTGCCCTTCTTCGCGGCACCGTGAAGGAAGATGAAAAAAGTGCTTACGATGTCTCAATGCAGGAGATTGGCTATATCGGGTTAGGGGACGCAAGAGTAAAGGACCTTATGCTGGATTGGTCCCAACGTGATAATATCTGGCTCAAAAGGACTGCGACAGAACATCAGTTATCTTTAATAGGTAAAACTGACACGGAGCTCCTGGGGCAAATCCTCGTCAAATAACTTGGAAGCGATGATTTTTTCACTAATAAAGCCATTGGGATGGACTTCAATGGAATACCCTAAAGCGAATCCCCAATGGTTAAGGGATTTCAGGGAGCGGATGGGCTGCCGGCCGAATAAAGATGTTCCTTATCAGCCTGTTTTCCATCGTCAACGAAAATGAGAGGGAAGGAATCATCTCTGAGGCCATCTGACGTTTGGAGGAAAAACTATTCAAGGATGGCATTTTGTACGTGGACTATGTTCACCTGAGGATGAAGGCCGTGAAAGAACGGCCGTCAAAAGGAGAAGAGGCTGGTGATTCCGGAAGTGTCAAACCGGCCCAGGCGAGCGAGAAGAACGGAGGGACGAGCCCGCCAATGCCATGCGGGTAATTTGGCATGAGACAAATCCTTCTGCTTCATCAGACCCATTATGAGCTATCGGCCATTGAAAGCACCATTAACCGGGCATTTGATTTCTTTGGCGGCGGGAAGCGTTTTATCGCACCGGGAAATAAGGTGCTGCTCAAAGTCAACCTCGTTGCGGGGCACAAAACGGAGAGGCGCGTCACCACAGACCCGTCCGTCGTTGAAGCAGTTGCCCGTCTTGCCCTCGATTGCGGAGGACATCCTGTTATTGCGGACAGCCCAGGCATTGATTCCTTCAACCGCGCAGCGGAAAAAACGGGATTTATGGATGTGGCTCGCAGGCTGGGGATTCCTTGTGTTGAACTGGATGACCCCGTCGCCCTGCCGCCCGGAGAATCGTTCCATAAAATTGAAGTGGGCCGCCTGGTGCGGGAGGCTGATGTGATTCTCAACCTGCCCAAGATGAAAACACACGGCCAAATGCTGTTGACACTTGGAGTAAAAAACCTGTTCGGATGCGTGGTGGGACGGGCAAAAGCCACCTGGCATTATAATGTGGGGCTGGACCGGGAACGCTTTGCCTCACTGCTGTTGGATATCTATAAAGGCGTCGCTCCGGCTTTTACGCTGCTGGATGGCGTGATTGGGATGGACGGCGATGGCCCGACCAGCGGGCAGCCTTTCCCCTACGGCATGATTGCCGCCGCGGAGGACGCCCTGACTCTGGATTTCTGGCTGTGCCGCATGCTGGGTGTTACCCTTGAGGATTTCCCATTATGGCGGGCAGCGCGTCAGCGGGGACTGCCGGAATGCGAGATGAAAGACGACGCCATAGCCGGAGATTTTGCAAAGGATTACCACTTTTCAGGAGTGAGGGTGCCCGCCACACAAAGCCTGCGGCTTATACCGCGCCTCCCCTTCGTTGGCCCCCTCATCGAAAGGGCGATGACTTCGCGTCCAGTCCATATTCCGGAGCGTTGCATTGGCTGCGGACGGTGTCAGGAAGTCTGCGCGGCTGGTGCGTTGAAACATTCCGGCGGAAATTTGCGCTTTGACTACAACAAGTGCATCCGTTGTTACTGCTGTCAGGAAATGTGCCCGGTGCAGGCCATCGGCTTTAAGGAAAGCCCTCTGGTCCGCCTGGGGAAAATCATTGGGCTATAAAAAAATGAAGGGAGCAGAGAAACGAAAATGCCGTTAAAGATCATTCAGGGCGACATCACAAGATTAAAAGTGGACGCGATTGTCAACGCCGCCAACTCCTCGCTGCTTGGAGGCGGGGGCGTGGACGGGGCCATCCACCGCGCGGCGGGGCCGGAACTGGTGGCAGAATGCCGGACACTTGGAGGTTGTCCAACCGGCGACGCAAAGATCACGAAGGGGTACCGCCTGCCGTGTAAATATGTGATTCACACCGTCGGCCCTGTCTGGCACGGCGGGGAAAGCGGCGAGCGCGAGAAGCTGGAATCCTGCTATAAAAAATCGCTTGAATTGGCCAAAGAGCATGACTGTGCGACAGCGGCGTTTCCTCTGATTTCGGCGGGCGTGTACGGCTACCCCAGGGAACAGGCGTTGAAAGTGGCCATAGATACAATCCTGGCTTTTCTACAGGAGCATGACATGGAAGTCTCGATTGTACTTTTTGACGGGGAAGCCTGGCGGATTGCGCGGGAGCTTTTCAGCGAATGGGTGATGTAAAACATTCATAGGGGCACTCCGGGAACAACATAGCTGCCGGACAGGGGAAAAACAGTGATTATCTATTGTCCAAAGGCAGGAACGCAGCCGGAATTCCAATACCCGGACTGAAAACGAAAGCAAATGAAACTCCAGCGGCCCGGGGCAATAAAAAACAGGGGCCAGTCAGGCTCCTGTTTTTATTGCCCCGTCCTTATAAGAGGAATGACGTTAATCACTGGTTCCTCGTAAGGGTGGATTTGCTTTACCGCCGTGATTGTCTCATCCAGTCTGTCCATGCGGCAGGTGACTTCCACCTTCAGCTCTGATTCCTCACTGACCGCCCCTACCCGGCCAATGTAAGGGGACGTCCCCTCAAGCGGACGCCACATCCCCACGACGCGGCTGTAGGAGAGGCAGCTGTCGTAGTTTCCAATATGCCCCGCGTCGACCTCCCGGAGCGCCTTTTGCAGCACCCGGAAGTGGGACTCCGGAATAAAAATCTCCAGCTTGCAGCATTCCATACGTCTCTCCCCTCGCGTCAGGACAAGGGAATCTTCGTGTAAACCGCTCCCTGTGGCGTGAGGCGGCTGCGCATGAGGTCAAAGCTCTCACAGCGCCAGGCAAGTGGCGGGGTACCCTCCAACGCCTTCAGGAGCGCCGGGAGCAACGGCGCCCCGTGTGAGCGGGCAAGAGTCAGATGAGGTTTAAAGGGGCGTTCCTCAGGGGGAAGCCCTGCCGCATCGATTGCCTTGTTCACAGACTCCGCCAGAGCTGTCAGTTCCCTCCTCCCCTGCTCGCCTGAAAGCCAGAGGACACGGGGACACTCCCTGCTGGGAAATGCCCCCACACAGGAAAGCTCAATCTCAAACGGTTCAAAGCGCAGAGGTGCGAGGACAGTTTTCAACCGGTCTATCGTTTCCCTCGTCTGCTCTCCAAGGAAGCGCAGCGTGATGTGAAACTGTGCCCGCGTCACCCAGCGCAGATGGGCCAGCGGCTTCAGCGTTTCCACAAAACGCTCCAGTTTGCCGGCCGCAGACTCGGGAACAGGAACAGCTACAAAAGCCCGAACGAGAGAGTCCTTTGCATCAGAGGCAGCAGACAATTTCCTCTTTCGCCTTTCTCTGGCTGTGCCGGTCCGCAGGTGTTGCGTCATCCGCCGGATAGCCAATGGGGAACAAGGCGACGAGATCATACTCCGCCATCTCCGGGAACAGTTTTTTCATCTTCGGTGCGTCGAAGAACCCCACCCATGTTGTCCCCAACCCCATATCCTGCACAGCCATCATGATATGCGTCCCTACAATGGCGGCATCAACGTCTTCAAAGTTGCGCTGGTCGAAGGGACGAACCCAGGCGTCCTTCGCATAGCCCCCCACCGCGAGGACGACAGATGCCCCAAAGTGACAGGCCGTCACTTCTTTCACATTTGTCATCGCCTTCTCACTCTGAAGGACCCATAGTTTCCAGGGCTGAAGGTTCTTCGCCGTTGGAGCTGCGATGGCAGCTTCGATGATTTTGTCGATTTTTTCCTTCTCAACAGCCCGGTCGGAGAACTTCCGGCACGAATACCGCGACTTTGCCAATTCAAGAAAATTCACCACAAACACTCCCTTCAAACAGGAAAAGAACTTTGAGACACCCTGTGACTGCCATACGGCAAAATTTTTGCGTCGTTACTTCTGTGACTGCATAAACAGCCAATCCCGCAGCGCGTTGATTCTGTAGGCGGCATCAAAGGAGTACAGATGTTCCAGAGAAGAGTCAGAGCTCACGCCGGGCGGCAGAACCGTCCCCTCGATGAACCGCGCGAAGTTTGCGGAGGGACGCCCGGCCAGCATGACGTTGAGGGCGTTTGCGAAGTCCTCCTGAGCCTGTCGTGCGTCCCACTCAAGGGTGCGGCTGAAGGGCACGCGAGCTATCTGGAACCTTCGCAGCAGCTTCGCCTGAGCGATTCTGGCCCTGTCGTCCCCCTCCGAGGTGATGTAGAAGAATTTTTGCTTCTTCAGCCCTTCTATCTCCCTGAGTTCCCCCTGCCCCGCGACGAACAGCTCTGCCGCAAAGAGTGCGGGGTTTTTCTCCGCCATAATCATCAGAGCCATGCAACCCATGGCCTGGCCCGTGGCGTAGATTTTGCCCGTGTCAACCTGGAATCCGTCGATGACGGCGCGTATCAGGTTTTCTGTGATGGAGATATAGGCCGCTGCGGTACTGCCCGTGCTGTCATCGACAATCTCCTGAGGGTACTGTGGCACAAGGACAATGCAAGGGTGTTTGGACTGCTCCTTCTCCGTGGCCCAGATGATGCCTCCGTACCCCTGACGGAGCGGCGCGTCTGCCTCCCTGCCCACCGTGCTGCTGTCCGCGATAAAGATAACGAGAGGGTATTTCTGTGATCCCGGATATCCCTCCGGAAGGAAAAGATTGCAGAGCAGACTGAGGTTCCCCTCGGTGTAGTTGAGCTGGGAGAACTTCCCCTCCGTCTCCTGAATCATCGCCTGAAGCGCTGTGTCGCCGCTCTTGTCAATCGCAGCCGGGCCGGTCACGCCGGCCGCCGCCGCATGGCTCAGGCTTATAAGCATAATCAGACTCATAAAGAACGTCTTCTTCATCGGGCATCATCTCCTATTATGTAAGTATAACAAAAAGTTTTATTGCGGCCAACTATTGAAAAAAACAAATCATTATATTAATATTTCGACATTGAACGGGGGTAGAAGGATGAGCAGGGCAACGGACGAGGTGACGCGGAGGAACCTGAACAAACTGCGCCGGGAGATGGGCGAAAAAATACGGCAGGCCATGGACGACACCACGGTGGTGGAGGTTATGCTGAACCCTGACGGCAAGGTCTGGACAGATCGCCTGGGCAAAGGCATGGAGTACCTCTGCGATATGTCTGAGGTCCAGGCGCTCCAGATGCTTGGCACCGTCGCCCACATGCTGGGAACGGTCATCAACACCCAAAACCCCAAGGTGGAAGGCGAGCTTCCCGGCGACGGCAGCCGCGTGGAAGGCGTTATCCCTCCTATTGTGCTGCACCCGTCCTTCAACCTGAGGAAGAAAGCCTCCTCCGTGTTCCCTCTTTCGGACTACGTCCAGAGCGGGCGGATGACGCAGGGGGATGTGGAAATTCTGCGCAAGGCCATCAGGACGCGAAAGAATATTCTGGTCGTGGGCGGAACGGGCACAGGCAAGACCACCTTTGTCAATGCCATCATCAATGAGATGAAGCTGCTGACGCCTCAGCACCGTCTGGTGATTCTTGAGGACACGGCGGAGCTTCAATGTACAGTGGATAACTTTATTGCCATGAGGACCAGTGATAGGGTATCCATGCAGGATTTGCTGAAGATCACCATGCGCCAGAGACCGGACCGCATCATTGTGGGTGAGGTAAGGGGCAAGGAGGCGCTGGACATGGTGAAGGCTTGGAACACAGGGCACCCCGGCGGAGTCTGCACGGTCCATGCCAATGATGCCCGCGCCGGGCTGCTCCGCATCGAGCAGCTGATTTCTGAGGTGTCCGAGGCACCTATGCGGGAGCTGGTGGGAGAAGCCGTTGACATCGTCGCATTCCTGATCCGCGACCCAAAAATCGGCCCTAAGCTGACGGAGTTGGTGGCAGTTGACGGCGTGAAGAACGGAGAATATATTTTCAGGGACCTGAGGGAGAACACCCAGACCCCGGAGGAGCAGAGCGTCAAAGCGGAGTAGTTCTGCTTTAGCGTTATATATTTCTTTTTATTTTGAAAGGAGTTTTCTTTATGATGAACGGCAGCAGCGTTTCCAGGTGGCTTTTTGACCGCCGCACGGCGGTCTTTGCAGCGGTGTTTCTGCTGGCTATGCTCTGCGTGCCCGTGACGGCAATGGCCAAGACGGACACAGTGGCCTGGAACACCGGCATGGAGAAGCTCATTGATGCTCTCTCCGGCAAGACGGCACTCCTTATCTCCATGGTCGGCCTCTTCTTTGCCGGCGGAATGCTCATCTTCGGAGGTCAGCTCAGCAGCTTTGGCCGCTCCGTTATGATGGTCGTCCTTGTGGGATCTATGCTGGGCGCTTTGGCCAGCGTCGTCAAGCTGTTTATCACCACTGAGGGCTTCCTTCTGCTCTGAGCCGGATGCGCGGCAAAGGGACACGCAGGGCACAGACGATTGGAAGCGATTAAATCGTGAACGAAGAGCATCTGCGCATCGCAACCGTGAGGAGAAGCCTGACCCGGCCGCAGTTCATCTTTGGCTGTGACCGCACCCTGTTTCTCCTTCTGCTGCTGGCCTGTATGGCTCTGGGGTTTCCCGGAGGACTGGCCAGCGGCAATTTTGTGAATTTTTTCATCGCCATCGTCATTTTCTTCGTCGGCCTTCAGGTGTTGAGGGTCATGGGCAAGAAGGACCCTCTTGCGATGAGGATATTTCAACGGTCGGTGAAGTATCAGGACAGTTATGTGGCGTCCTCACGGGTCAGCCGCCAGGACAGGAAATATTGAGCATGAAATACTGAGAGTTTAATTTTCGGGAGGGTTAGGTATGCCAAGACGTCGGCAGGAAGGGGACGGCTTTGCCGAGCTGCTCCGTTATTCCCATATGGTGGCCCCTGGGGTTATGGGGCTGAAGGACGGAGGCTTCCTCGCCGGGTTCTGGCTCACCGGACCTGATCTTGAGAGTTCCACCGCCCGCGAGCTGGAGCATCTCAGCGCGATGATGGCGCATACAGTGGGGCAGCTTGATGTGCGCTGGTGCGTGCATTTCGAGTTCTTCCGGCGCGAGACGACGGACTACCCGAGGGGAGATTTCAGGGAGACGACGACGAAGCTCATCGACATGGAACGTCAGGCCCAGTTCCACCAGGCGTCCGGGCACTTCGAATCCGTGCAGGCGATGTTCGTCACCTACGTTCCCCCCGCCTTTGAGAAAGCCGCCCTGATGCGGCGCCTCCAGAAGGCGATGTTTGGTCTGGACAATGCGGAGGAAGAACAGATTGTCGAGCGCCAGCTTGCGCGGTTCGAGACGGTCATGAAGAGGCTTCAGGATTCTCTGAGCCTCAGTATGCAGGTCCGGCGCATGGTGTTCCATCCGGATGATTCCAGTGGCTGCTCCGGCACGTCAGATTTGCTGGAAGCTGTCAACGCCTGCGTCAACGGATATTGGCAGCCCACGCGTCTGCCGGCTTTTCCCTATTACCTTGACTGTTTTCTGGCCAGGGACTGCCTGAACGGCAGCCGAGTGAACTACAACGGGGAGTACGTGCAGTGCATCTCCCTGATGAACTACCCCTCGGGGACTTTCCCCACGATACTGTACAGCCTTCAGACAATGCCGGTGGCCTTCCGCTGGTCCAACCGCTTTTTGCTGACGGACATTCAGGAATCCATCTCTCAAATTGAAAAGCTGCGCCGCCAGTGGACCCAGAAGGTGAAGAGCCTTTCGTCGCAGATCACCGGCGTCGAGAACTTCCGTGTGGACCAGGACGCTGCGGCGATGGTGCAGGACCTGGACTTCGCCCTGAAGGATGCCCGAAGCGGCGACACTGCCTTCGGGAACCACACCTCCACCATTATCCTGCGCCACAAGGACCCTGAACTGCTGGAGGCCACATCGCGGGAGATTATGAAGGTCTTTGAGCGGGCGGGATGCAGCGCCCACATGGAGACCATGAACAACCTTGAGGCTTTTCTGGGTTCTCTGCCCGGGCACGGACAGGAGAACATCCGAAAGCCTCTCATCACGGCCCTTAACTTTGCGGACCTTATCCCGCTCTCCAACGACTGGCAGGGATCCAAGACCTGTCCCTGCCCATTCTATCCGCCCAACTCCCCGGCACTGCTTCAGGCCGCCGCTGCGGGGGGCACGCCCTTCTCCCTGAACCTGCACAGCGGAGACGTGGGGCACACTCTCATTCTGGGGCCCACGGGTTCCGGAAAATCAACGTTGCTGGCCACCATCACGGCACAGTTCGAGCGTTATGACCGGGGACAGATTTTCTTTTTCGACAATGGCCGCTCCATCTACCCGCTGTGCGAGTCTCTGGACAACTCCGTGTTCTATGATCTGGGCTCGGCAGACAATGAAATCAACCTTTGTCCCCTGGCGCAGATTGATGACCCGGAAGTGATGTCCTGGGCCGCAGAGTGGCTGGAAATGCTCATTGAGCTTGTGGCACCCGGCCTTGTCACCCCGCAGCGGCGTGTTCTGCTGAACGAAGCGCTGCGGAATCTGGCTGAAAGCACCACCTGTGCTGCCGAGCGCACAATGACTGAGTACATCACGTCCGTGCAGGACGAGGAAATTAAGTCCGCCCTGAGTTACTACAGCTTAAGCGAGAGCGGAGGTTATCTGCTGGACGGAGACCGCGACGACATCAACTACGCCGCATTCAACGCCTTTGAAATTTCAGGTCTGCTTGAGCGGGAAAAGATTGCCCCGGCGGTTCTCACCTATCTGTTCTTCCAGATACAGCGCCGGCTGAAGGGCGCGCCGTCGCTCCTTGTGGTCGACGAGGCCTGGACAGCCATGAGGGACGCCCTTTTCTCCGAGAAGATACGCGGCTGGCTCAAGACGTTCCGTAAGCTGAACTGCGCCGTTATTCTGGCCACACAGTCCATTTCCGACGTGGTGAATAGCACGATACGCGATGCCGTGTTCGAGAGCTGCCCGACGAAAATCCTGCTGGCAAACCCTGATGCAAAAGGCCAGCAGCTGGGTGAGTTCTACCGTGAGTTCCTGCAGCTTAACGAACGTCAGATCAATCTGGTGGCGAACATGGTTCGGAAACGGGAGTATTATATTATCTCTCCCAACGGCCGGCGGGTGTTCAATCTTGGGCTGGGCCCAGTGGCCCTGGCGTTTGTTGGGGCCAGCAGCGGCGACGAGCTGAGCCGTATCATGGCGCTGAAGAAGCAGTACGGCCGGGACTGGCCAGTGGAATGGCTGAAGGAGCGAGAACTGCCGGACTGGGCCGAAGAGTGGAAAAAACTGGACGCGGAAATGCACAGCGGAGAACCCCATCATGAGCCGGCTGTCTAAGTTCTTCAAGGTGACCGCTGTGGCGTTATGCCTCATCACGCTTGGGGCAGCGGGGCCAGCGCCGGGTGAGAAGGACCCGGACTGGATTATGGAGGTCATTCGCATGGGCGACTGCCCGGCCACAAAAGATGGATGGAAGACGTGTACATGCATACCCATAGACTTTGGAGAGTCCGATAACATTGGAGATATTCTCTCCAAGCTGGGGAGTATCGTCTGGAGCGCGATACGGGGCGCGGGATTCACAGGCAAATGGGATGTCGGATTCAAGACGAAAGGCCCGCAGCTTGAACCCATGCAGGTCGATGTGTTCTACAAAACAGTAACGAAGGAAGTGGAGACAAAAGCACTTCTGGAGCAGGAAAAGGCCATGATCCATAAGGGCTCAATGAACTGGCCTTCAACTTTCAAGAAGACCTTTACGCAATCAAGGGCCGAACTCCAGAAGGGCAAAGCGTACTCCGCCATTACGAACACGGACTCGCAGCTGGGCTGGGATTTTCCCGGCTACACGGGGTTCACTTCCATGACGGATGAGGAGGAGCGTTTGGCGAAACGGTGGCGTGAGCTGGAATTGGCTCACATGCGCTCCATGAATGTCATCGCCGGCAACTACGATGGAGTGATGACAGCCTTTGACAGGGTGTACAGCCAACTGATGGAGCAGGATCCCGGAAATGGCAGCATCAACATCGCGGACATCACCAAAATGCTGACGGCGGACCTCTTGTCCGGGATGGTCTACGCGGCACTGGACCTTAGTCCCCAGTACCCGATAACACTTATTCCCAAGGGAATCATGTCGATCTTTAAGGATTTCTTTGTTACCCTGTGGCCTCCATCGATCTCGACATCGTTCCCACTGCCGGCTCAGGGCCAGACGCGGAAACTCCAGGCCGTAGGCGGCGCAGCGGACCAGAGATCCGAGATGATGGACCGGAACGATCTGGCTGTCAGCCGTTTTCAGGATATGAGGGACTTCACGGACCAGATGAAACGGGCCCGCGAGGAGGCCATACGGACCAACGTCGTGACGATAGCAGAAAGCGCAGCGAAGACGAAGGACCAGGGCAAGTCTCATAAAATTGGCTTTTAGGGGGGACCCGGGATGAAAAAACTGCTTAACAACAAGCTCCTGATGATGCCGATGATTATCGTCCTGACAGTCTCTGCCGCGATGTTTGTTTTTGCGCCGGGTGCGATTTACCCGGTGAACAAGAAATATGAAATCAAGGCGGTGAAGTACTGCCTCACCGCTTTAGTTGCGGTTCCTCTCAGGAAACTCCTTGACTCAATAGTGATACTCGGTGTCCCTGTTGGGAAGGCGATTCCGCTGTTCTGTGCCTGTGGAAAGGATGAAAACACCTTCGATTCCAATTTGGTATGGTTTGCGACGAAGCAGCCACAGGTTGACACGGAGAAACAACTGAAGCAGGCCGTCGAGCATATGAAGACCATTGTCAAACAACAGAAGGCGATGGTCAAGAAGGGGAACCCGGATGCCCTGGATGCGTTCATGGTGGCTTACAAGGAGTTGCGAAAGACACTTCAGGCTGCCAATGTCATGGCCTGGTCCTCAAATTTTGACGCGGACTTCCAAAAACGTTTTCCGGAGTATACTGGCTTCAACAGCATGTCAAACGTGGAAAAGGAAGTTGCAGAAGGATGGAAGAAGTTTATGGACGGCATGATGAAAGCGATGAATGTGACCGCCCGTAACTTTGATGAGGAGCAGCGGGCACGGGAGTCAATGATGAACACAATCCTCAAGGCTTACACTGACGCCGTGGATCACGGTCAGACCTACGTGCTTCAAAGTCTGGGCGCGGTGGCGGCGGAGGGAGACGCCCTCATCGACCGGACGGGGGCGGAGATGATTATGACCCTGGAGGCCTGCCTCTGCGGTCAGGAGATTGAACGCTCCCAACAGGAGGCTGTGCGGAACAACATCGCTGTCATTGCTGGAAACGCGGCCAAATCACAGCCCACCACGACGGGGACCTATAACTTTGGCTTTTAGGGGGAGACGGTAATGATGAGCTTCGCAGACTTCAAGAGGTTCAGATGCCTTCTGCTGGCGGCGGCGTTTACCCTGCTTTTTTCACGTGTTGGAGAATGCCTTTTAGCCCAGCAGTCCACGCAGAAATCTATACTGGAGGCCGTGGAGAACGAGGTGAAGCAGCTCAAGGAGATGATTGAGCAGCAGAAGAAGATGCTGAAGCACCTGGACGCCAAGGACGTGAATGACCTTAAGAACAAACGTACGGCGCTGGTGAACAGTTTTAAGAAAGCCCGGCAGATTCTGGAGGCGTCGGACACCATCACGCATGTGACGGCCAATCTGGAATGGGAGCTGAAGAAGCGGCATCCCGAATGGCAGAGCGGCCTGACGGTCGACCAGCTCAAAACGCGGATAGAGAACAGAAACAAGGGATGGCGGGCCACGATGAACGCCTACCTGAAGAGCGTCAACCTGACCGCCAAGGACTTCGACTCAGACGATAAGCTGCGCTCAAAGCTGATGGATCTGGTGCGCAATCCCGAAGGGCAGACCCAGGCAATACAGACGCTCGGCGCGCTGCTGGATCACTCCAATATCATGCTGGCCCGGAATGAGAACGTCGTTCAGGGGCTTCTGGCGTCCTACCTGGAATACGAGCGGGACGCGCTGGACGCGAGGGAGCAGAAGGGCAAGAGCATCCTCGAGGCCTGCGACGGCCTGAAGAAACACAAGCCGGCCGCCAAGAGCTACGCGCTCGGGTTCTAAGCTATGCGGCGCGGGATTTTGTTTTATTTCCTGATTGCGGCGTTCACACTCCTCACCCATGCTGCATGGGCCGCCGCCGTTAACTACGGCGGCATCGACTCTACGCTGGATTACGTCCAGAAGTTCACCAGCTCCGGCATGATGGAAAAGCTGCTGGAGTATGCGCGGAGTCTTTTTATCGGGCTTGCGACACTGTCTCTTGCGCTGGGGCTTATCCGTATGCTTCTGAACGGAGAGAGCAATCTGGGGACCGCCATAGCACTGCTGGCGAAGTGGATTCTTTATGTGGGGATATTTTCATGGATTATGTCGAACAACGTCCCACAGACCGTCGTGAACTCCTTTGTGGAGATGGGGAGCAAAATTGGAGGAACCTCGTCCATCGCCCCAGACAACATCCTCTCCGCCGGGATTCGCATGTACGGAAGTCTGGTGGAGAAGGGCTGGAACGCCGGCTGGGGAGACTTCATCGGAGTGACCCTGATTGGTGTCATCATTCTGGTGGTGATTGCCATGATAGCGGGGACCTTTGCCCTGGCGCTGATTGAGATGCACCTGGTCATCTGCGGCGGGGCGGTGCTGCTGGGATTCGGCGGGTTTGAGTACACTCGGGACATCGCGCTGAGCTATCTGCGCTACGCCATCTCCGTGGGGATAAAGCTGCTAATGGTTATGATTGTCTACGGCCTCGCCACGAGCTCCATCCCGTCCTGGGAAGCGGAATTCAGCAAGGCTAAGGACATGACGACGCTCATCACGGCGGCAGGCCAGATTCTTGGCGGTGTCATTTGTATCTTCATGGCGGCACGTTACGTGCCCAACATCGCGCAGGCTGTGGTGAACCGGGCCGCAATGACCTTTGGGCACCCGGCAACGCAGCTTGTGTACGCATCCGTGACCGGCGCCCCCACGGTGAACGCCCAGAATGGCGGTGGCTTCGTGGCCTCCGTGATGGACGCGCTGAGAGGTTCACACCATGCTGAGTATGAGGAAAGGGGCGCAGCGGGAGCGCCGCCGCCTCCAGGCCCTGCAGCGACAATTGAGGGCTACGCGATGAGGGAGTACATCAGGGGGCAGGATGGAATGCTGAGCGGCGCTGGCTACAATCCTCTTGCGTCCAATCAGGCCGCCCCCACTGTGGAGAACCCTGCCAACGCGGAGGCGATGACGAACTACGTCCCATCGGACAGCGCCTATGGTGCGCGTCTGGACGCGGCCCGGACAACGGACCGACGCGTCGAAACGGGGACCACAGGTGCGGTCCGGACGACATTAACAGAGGGAGAAGGTAAGAGATGAAAAGGGAATATGAGGAAAATCCCTATCTCTCCGCCCGGGCGGAGTATGGGGACCGGTACGGCGCGGCGGTGAACGAGGCAGCCCGCTGGCGGCAGATTGCCTTCTTCCTGCTGATGCTTTGTCTTGCCTTCGGCGGAATGATGATCTGGATGTCGACACAGAATAAGGTGATTCCCTACGTTGTGCAGGTGGACAAGCAGGGATACTCCGTCGCCATCAAGTCCGCAGAGCAGGGATCAGCCGCTGACATGCGGGTGGTGGTGGCATCGCTGAGCCGGTTTTTTTCAAACTTCAAGACGGTTGTGGTGGACACCTACGCGCAGAGGGCGATGGTCAATGACGTGTACGGCTACCTTGCGCGGGGAAGCTCCGCTGAAAGCATTGTGACCCACTACTACCGGGAGAACAACCCCTTCAGCAACACCGACGGCAACACGACGCTGGTGGAGGTGAAGTCTGTTCTGGCGGTGGGTGGAGGAGGCACTTCCTGGCAGGTCCTCTGGACGGAGAACAAGATCCGCCGGGGTGAAGTTACGAGCAGCACAGAATGGCGCGCCATTGTCACCATCGCTATTTCGCCCGTCCGCGATCTGGCTGATGTGATTAAGAATCCATTGGGAATCTATATCACTGAGCTGAACATGGCTCAGGATGTCGTCACTGATGACGACTGATAACGCAAGTGAGGTAATGAGAAGATGAAGAAAAAGATTTTTGTCCCATTGTTTGTGGCGTGCTTGTTTGCGGTTCCTGCTCTTGCCGCTGTTCCCGGTTATGACCCGGAGACGGGGCGGATTATCCTTCCCTCGGAGGTCGGCGCGGAGGAGGATTATGTCTATCAGCAGCAGCAGAAAGATCTTGCTGAGATACAGGCTGCTGAGGAGCAGTATCAGGCCCTTCAGGAGGCAAAAGAGGAGCGTGAGCGCATCCAGCAGTGGGAGAAGCTGGATATGGAGATAAAGCTGCGCCGCTACGACCAGCTTGTGATGGGAATGAAGAAGGACTTTGACGCCGCCAAGACCGCGGCCAACCCCTTCATGGGGGAGCAGGGCTATGTCATCTACCCCTACGGCGAAGTGGTGCCCGTCATCACCTGCCGTCCTCTCCGCATGACCGATGTTGCGCTGGAGCCCGGGGAGGAAATCATGGGCGTCCACGCCGGGGACTCTGTGCGGTGGCAGTTCTCTCCTTCCCAGTCCATGAAGAACGGGCTTGCCGTTGCCCATATCGTGGTTAAGCCCAGCCAGCCGGGCATCTCCACCAACCTGCTCATCCACACAGACCGGCGGACGTACAACCTTGACTTCACGTCCTCTGAGAATGTAGAGTACCTTCGCGGCGTGGCCTTCTCCTATCAGGACAATGATCTGACCTATCTCTTCAAGCGCCAGGAGGAAAAAAAGCAGAAATCCCTTGAGGATGAGATTCAGGGCCCCATGTCCGGTGTGGACCTTGAGGAACTCTACACCCTGTATGCCATCACCAACACGAGCAAGGTGGACTGGAGCCCGGAGGCCGTCTTTGACGATGGGAACAAAACCTATATCCGGATGCCCGCGCGCTTCAGCGAAACGCCCGCGTTCTATATCGTTGTGGACCGGAAGGAGACGATGACGAACTTCCGCGTCAAGGGCCGCTATTATATCGTGGACCGCCTCTTTGACAAGGCGTACATGAAGATCGGATCCAAGAGGGTTGTGATTGTCCGCAGGGACAAGCTGGCCGACAGCAACATCAGGGAGAGCCGGACAGCTAACCGTCTCAGGACGGTGAGAGGGAGCGGGAACTGATGGCGCAGGAGGAATCTGCAAACCGTTTTGATCCGGTACGGACGAAACTGGACAAATCGTCCACCAAGCGGATTGCTCTCTTTATCTTCGTTTCGGCCGGGGTCCTGTTCACGCTGGTGACGATGGCAATCCTCAACTCCGGCGACGAGATTGTGGGCAGCAGGGCCCCGTCGGAGGTTATTGAGGCGTCACGCAGCGCGTCCATTGTCATCCCGCCGCCGCCGCGCCAGACGGAGCCGGCCCCTACGCCGGCAGTGACTCCCGTGCAGCCGGAACCGTCCCGTCAGAAGACGCAGCCCACCCCTCCGCCTCCTCCGGAGCCGGAAACTCCGCAGCCTGAGGTAAGGCGGATGGTGCGTCCAGCCTATGTCCCGTCCCAAACCAGGGACATGGGGCACAGCGTCACCGACAGGAGAAGAGAGAGCCAGCTTCAGCGTCTTCAGGCAGCCTCTTCCCCCACCGCCATTCAGGGATTTGGGCCGAGTTCCCGGCAGCCTCAGGGGCAGCAGACCGCATTGCAGAACGATTTGTCAGCCGCGCAGGGGGCCACGCTCCCCGCGCAGCAGGGAGCTGCAGGGACGATGGGGCTCATGCCAGACGCGGGAGATGTGACGGGGAGCAGCAATGATCCCAATGGCTGGGCCCGTAAGGAGGCATTTCGTCAGCGTGCTCTTCCCGCGGAGTATTCCCAGCACACGCGGGCCTTCCCAGTCAGCGCTCTTGAGCTGAAGGCGGGTGCTGTTCTGCCCTGCGTGCTGATCTCCGGCCTCAATTCCGACCTGCCCGGCAACCTGATTGGCCAGGTCTCAGAGAATGTGTGGGACACGGCAACGGGACGCTACCTCCTCATCCCACGCGGCTCGAGGCTTATCGGGACCTACGACAACCAGATCAGCTACGGACAGAATCGTGCTCTGGTGGTCTGGAGCCGGCTGATCTTCCCGGACGGCTCGTCGCTGCTGCTGGACAACCTTCAGGGCGCGGATCAGGCCGGGTACACGGGCTTCAAGCAGCGGGTGGACAAACATTGGGGTTCCATGATTACCTCTGCGCTGCTGGTGTCCCTGCTGGGAGCGGGGGTCGAACTTGCCGCCCCGGACAACAATAACAATAATAATAACAACAGCAACCGGAAGGACGTGGGCGGCATCCTCTCAGAGCGTGTGGCGTCGGCCATCGCGGAAGCCATGACGCAGATTATCTCAAAGGGAATGAACCGTCAGCCCACCATCACGGTGAGGCCGGGATATCGCTTCACGATCTTTGTTCAGCATGACATTATCTTCCCAAGGGTGTGGAACTCCAGCCAGGGAAGATAAGCGGCTGACATGAAAAAGCAGAAAAAACTGCGTCCCGAACAGAAAGCGGCAATCTGCGTCCTGATTTTTGGGACTGCGGCTGCCGCTCTGCTCTGTTCGGGGCTGTTCGTTGTGAACACATCGCCCTCTGTGCCGGTGGGGCTGTGGCTGCGGAGGGATGGCCCCGTTCAGCGGGGCGACATTGTGGAGATCCCCTTTGAAGCATTCCGCTCCACCGATTGGGTCCCCGAAGCCTATCACCGCAAAAATGACTGGGGAAGGGTGACCCCATACCTGAAGCGCGTCGCCGGCCTCCCGGGGGAAAGGGTTGAGGCAGATAAAGACGGTTTGCTGCGCGTCGCGGGGGAGGTTGTTCCCAACAGTGTTCCTCTGTCCATGGACAGGGTGGGAAACGTGATGCGGGCCTTTCCTCTTCCCTGTCAGCTTGCGTTCAATGAGGTGTGGCTGCTCAGCGATTCGCCCCGCGGGTTCGATTCCCGCTACCTGGGCCCGGCAAAACTGGATCAATGCTCCAGAGTGATACCGCTGCTTGTTTTTTGAGACATTTTGTTTTTGATAAGATTTGTTTCTGTAATCAGGGCGGACTGAAGGGGGCTTTATCATGAATCAAATAATATACGTTTCTTTGCTGGCGCTGCTGATGTGCTGCTTCTTAACGCCTGTGCCCTTTGCGGAGGCGTATGGCGGCGCTTGCGGAAATGGCCTGATGTGGGACTTTACGGACAGGCCCCTCACCATCAGCGGCTCAGGAGCCATGAAGGATAACGAGAGCCCCTGGTCTTCACCCAATGAAAAGATTAAATCCATCATCATCGGAGAAGGCGTAACCCGCATTGGGGCAAAGGCATTTTATAACTGCCGCACCCTGACGCGCCCCATCATCTCCGACACCGTCGAAAGTATCGGGAATGCCGCGTTCTATGGCTGCTGGGGAATCCCTTCGCTCACTATGGGCAGCAGGGTGAAGACCATCGGCAGCAAAGATATCCGCGTTGGCGGCATTGTGGCCATGAATAAGGGCGGAATCGTTTTGCACTGTTCGGCTGTCAACGATCAGATTGGAACAACACAGAAGCACGTTGGCATGGTGGTGGGCAACAACAGGGAGGAAATTTTTGCTGCCGGAACGGTTGTCGACTGCAATTATTCAATCCAGGACAGGAACAAGAATGGCAATAAGGGTCTGGGTAGCTATGTCGGCGGCTCGGACACCAACACAAAAAGAATGACTTAGGAAGAGACAGTCGCATACGCCATGAGGCTGAGCGATGAGTACGCGGTGTGCAGAGACGGCATTCTGAATGTGGGCTGGGGAGGCAATGACACAGACGAAGTCCGCGGAAAACACAGCTCTTCCAGCGGGTGCGACGCCGGGCTCTGGGGTTTTTATGGGGTTATTCTTTCTTTGTTCTTTATCTTTATAGGAAGGAGATAGTTTTCACATGAAAAAATTTTTGTGCGCGCTGTTGATGCCCCTCCTGCTGCGGGGGGTTGCGAATGCGGATGTCAAGGTTGGCTTTTTGGAGAAACTGAACACCACCGAGGAGGAGTACAGGAATCTGCTCATAGAGGACAGAAAGATTATAGGCTGGAATCTCCTCTCTGACAGCCACGAAGGCAATGAGGAGTTTGTATTCTTCAACTCCCTGCTGGAGATGCAGATGGCCCTGAGCCGGGGGGACATTGATGAAGTTGCGCTTCCGAAGTCTGTGGCAGAATATATGCTCAACACTTCACCGGAGCTCGCCGTCTCCAGCGCTGAGCGGATAAGGACAGTCTGTTTTGCCTTTGGCTTCGGTGAGAACAGCGCGTCTTTAAGAGACAGGGTCAATTCCGTTCTGCGTGAAATGAAGAGTGACGGGACACTTGCAGACTTACAGCTCAAGCACCTTCAGAATCCCGGCATAACGGATCCGGAACCGGTGAAGTTCGAGCGTTTTGATGGCAATGAGACACTCACGGTGGCGGTGACGGGGGATCTGCCGCCTATTGACTATGTTGCTGCGGATGGAACGCCTTCGGGGTTCAACACGGCCGTTCTGGCGGAGATTGGACGCCGTCTCCGGATGAACATCAAATTGCTGGATATCGATGCGGGAGCACGGCAGGCTGCGCTGGTTTCAGGGAGAGCGAACGTGGTGTTCTGGTACCTTGTGGTCTTAGACGTGGAGGATCAGGTGGATGTCCCGGATAATGTTCTGCTCTCCGATTCCTATTACGAATGGGATAAATTTCTGTATATCAGGAAGAAATAGAAGCATCTGAGTCAGATTATTGCAGATAATGGCGGGAGCCTCTTTACGGCTCCTGCTTTTTCTGTTTTATCGCGGAGATCTCCGCGAGGAAACTATGCCCTGCTTCAACACAGTCCATCGCCACAGCGCCGTGAACTCAGCAATCCGCGTCCTTAGCCTGTAGGGATGAGCCGGCCCCCCGGTACCACTCCCCGCCTCCTGCCTCTTGCGCCGGACAGTTACATCGGCGGGAAACGGCAAAGCGGCGGGCACCGTCTAATCTCCCCCATTTTCCATTGTAAAGGTTTATAATAAGTTAAACTGAGTTTCCGGGCTGTCCTGACTGTTACAAGGCATAAGCGCACAAGGCCGTTCCTGTGGATAATGAGCGTTTATCTCCGGACAGAGCGGAACTTGGAACTTCACTTGAGGGGAGTTTTAAGATGAAGTTGCCGACATTTCTGGGCGGTGTCCACCCGCCTGAGGGGAAGGCTCTGACTGAGGACAAGGCCATCGAGGGGCTGCTCCCAAAGGGAGACCTGGTCTATCCGTTGTCACAGCACATCGGGGCCCCCTGCGCCCCTGTCGTGGCGAAAGGCGACCATGTGAAGGTGGGGCAAAAGATTGCGGACACAGATGCCTTTGTCTCTGCACCCATCTTTTCCAGCGTATCGGGGACCGTGAAGGAGATTGGCTCACGTATGACCATCTCCGGCAGCGTGGACCCCTGCATCGTCATCGAGAACGACGGACAGTACGAGGAGGCCCCATCGCTCCTTGAAGGACTGGACCATAATCCCGGTCCGGAGGACTACGTTAAGCTCATCCGTGCGGCGGGCATCGTGGGTATGGGAGGCGCCTGCTTTCCGACCCATGTCAAGCTTTCACCGCCCAAGGGCAGCGTCATTCGCTGGATTATCGTCAACGGCGCGGAGTGTGAGCCCTACCTGAGCTGTGACAACCGCCTGATGCTGGAACACACTGAGTCCATCGTCCGCGGACTGGAGCTGGTTCTGGAACTCTTCCCCGAAGCCCAGGGCGTTATCGCCATTGAGAACAACAAGCCCCAAGCCATCGAGGCCATGAGTGCCATGGTGGAGAAGTGTGGAAATGAGCGTATCCGCGTCATGCCCCACAAGGTCAAATACCCTCAGGGCGCTGAGAAGATGCTGATCTGGTCCGTCACGGGCCAGGAGACCCCGCCGCCCCCCGCGCTGCCTGCGGACGTGGGCTGCATCATTCTGAACGCCCGCACGACCTATCAGATATGGCTTGCTCTGACCAAGGGGCGTCCTGTCACCCACCGTATCGTCTCCGTAACGGGCGACGCGGTGATGGAGCCGAAGAATCTGGAGGTCCCGCTTGGGATATCCGTTCAGGAGCTCCTCGACGCGTGCGGCGGCTTTAAGGAGGATCCGGTGAAGGTCCTGGCCGGGGGGCCCATGATGGGCCTTGCCATGCGTTCGCTGGACGTGCCGGTTGTGAAGGGAACGTCAGGCATCCTGTGCCTGACATCGAAGTCTGCCTGGATTGCAGAGGAGTCTGCCTGCCTGCGTTGCGGGCGCTGCGTGGAGGTCTGTCCCATGCACCTTGAGCCCACGCTGCTGGATCACGCTGTGCGCCGCCGGGACTATGAAGAATTTGAGGCCCACAACGGCATGAGCTGCATTGAGTGCGGGAGCTGCGCTTATACATGCCCTGCCTCCCGGCACCTTGTCCAAAGCTACAAGGACGGCAAGGCGGCCGTGACAGCGGCCCGGCGCGCGGCGGCCGCGGCAGCCAGGGCAAAAGAGGCGGCCCAAAAGCCTGAAACGGAGGCGAAGAAATGAGTAACCTGATTGTATCCACCTCACCCCACATCCATTCCCCGCTGACCACGCGGCAGATTATGGCGTCGGTCCTTCTGGCGTTGGTCCCGGCGGGCGTGATGGGCGTCTGGGTCTTTGGCCTCCCCGCCCTGTGGGTGATTCTCACCTGCGTTGCTGCCTGCGTGTTGGCTGAGTTCGTCTGGCAGCGTCTGAACGGGAAGAAGACCACTGTCGGCGACCTCTCCGCCGCCGTCACGGGGCTGCTCCTGGCCTACAATCTGCCGCCCTCCATCCCGCTGTGGATGGCCGTGGTGGGCTCCATATTTGCTATTATCGTGGTCAAGCAGTTCTACGGCGGCATCGGCTGCAACATCGTGAACCCGGCTCTGGCAGCCCGAGCGATGATGCTCATCTCCTGGCCCATCGCTATGACCACCTGGACCCTGGATGGGATCAGCACCGCAACCCCTCTGGCCGTGATGAAGGCGGGCGCTGCTGCCACGTCCTCCGCCACAGCGGCGGGCCCTGCGGCAACCATTCCTCCGCTGTGGAACCTCGTAACGGGCTCAATGGGCGGCTGCATTGGGGAGACCTCCGCGCTGCTTCTCCTGCTGGGCGGCCTCTACCTGATCTGGGAGGGCATCATCTCCTGGCGTATTCCGGTAATCTACATCGCCACAACGGCGGTGTTGGCCTCAATCTTCGGCCACGGCGGCGGGCATTTCCCACACTACGAGATCCTGGCGGGCGGCCTGATGCTGGGAGCTATCTTCATGGCCACGGACTACACCACGTCCCCCATAACCGCAAAGGGACAGGTCTTCTACGCCTTTGGCTGCGGCCTGCTGACGGCTCTGATCCGTACATGGGGCGGCTATCCCGAGGGCGTGTCCTACTCCATCCTCATCATGAACGTCGCGGTTCCTTTGATCGACCGTTACACGGGTCCGCGAGCCATGGGAACGCACAAGAAGACAAACCAGGGGGAGGCAGCGAAATGACGGACAAAATGACTCCTGAGCTTAAGGCAGAGACGAAGAAGAAGATTCTCCACCTGGGCGGGACGCTCTTTCTGATAACAGCCGTCACGGGGCTGATTTTAGGTGTCGTGGAGTGGGGCACCCGGATAGCGATTGAAAAGGCCGAGGCGGAGGCCAAGGCGGAAGCCCTGCGGAACGTCATGCCGGAGGCCACGTCTTTCGCTGCCGCGACGCTGGCGGACGGAGCCGGAGAGATGCTTGCCGAGGTCCAGCAGGCTATGGATAAGAATGGCTCAACGGCGGGCTGGTGTCTGTCCATCTCGTCAAAGGGCTACGGCGGGCCGGTAAACTTCGTCGTGGGTATCGCAAATGACGGAACCATCCGGGGCATCAACATCCTGAGCCACTCTGAGACGCCGGGCCTGGGGGCAAGATCTACGGAGCCGGAGTTTTACGGACAGTTCGCAGGCAAAAAAGCCCCGATAAAGGTCGTTAAGGGCACGGCAGAAGCTGAGAATGAAATAGCGGCCATCTCCGGCGCAACCATCACCTCCACCGCTGTAACAAACGGCGTCAACGCCGCGGCGGAGTATTGGGACAAGAATTTAAAGGGGAAATAAGATGAGCCAGTCAACCAATCCTTTGAAGATCGTAACAAACGGGCTACTGACCGAGAACCCGACCTTCGTCCAGTGCATCGGCCTCTGCCCCACCCTCGCCGTCACCACCAGCGTGGCCAACGGGGTCGGTATGGGCATTGCGGCAACGTTCGTGCTCATCGCGTCCAACGCCGTTATCTCCATGCTCCGCAAGATAGTGCCGGACGAGGTCCGCATCCCCATCTTTATCGTCGTTATCGCAGGGTTCGTGACAGTTATCCAGTTTTTGATGGAGGGCTTTGCCCCGGAGCTGAACAAATCGCTGGGCATCTTCATCCCGCTCATCGTTGTCAACTGTATTATTCTGGCGCGGGCGGAGGCCTTTGCATCCAAGAACGGCGTCATTGCCTCAGCGCTGGACGGCGTGGGGATGGGCATGGGCTTCACCTGTGCGCTGACCTTCCTTGGGGCTATCCGCGAAGTGCTGGGCAGCGGCACGCTACTGGGCACGCAGGTGGTGGGTTTTGACCCCATCCTGCTGGTGGTGCTTGCACCCGGCGGGTTCATCGTGCTGGGCTGCTGCATGGGGGCGTTCCGCGCCATTCAGGCGAAGTTAGCGGCCCGCAAGGGCTGTTCCGCCCCCAAGAAGGCTGCGGGCTGCGCCGCATGCGCCATGGCGGGCTCCTGCCCCAGCGGGGAGGGAGGTAAAGCATGATGACCGAACTGTTATTGCTTTTTATCAGTTCTATCTTCGTTCACAACATCCTGCTGTCACGCTTTTTGGGGTGCTGTCCCTTCATGGGCGTCTCCAGCAAATCAGAAACGGCGCGGGGCATGGGTGTGGCCGTTGTGTTTGTCATTGTTCTGGCGTCGCTTATGACGTGGCTGACGTACAATTTCCTGCTGGTCCCGCTGCATCTGGAATACCTCTACACTTTGTCGTTCATCCTGGTGATTGCGGCGCTGGTTCAGTTTGTCGAACTGGCGTTGAAGAAGCTCAACCCAACTCTGTATAAATCGCTGGGCATCTTCCTCCCGCTCATAACGACGAACTGCGCGGTGCTGGGCGTGGCAGTGCTGAACATGAACGAGGGCTATGGCCTGGCGGCGGCCCTCGTGAACGCGCTGGGCTCGTCGCTGGGCTTTTTGCTGGCGATCTCCCTTATGGCGGGCATTCGCGAGCGCATTGACGGGAACGAGGACATCCCGGAATGTCTGCGCGGCCTGCCCATGGCGCTGATTACGGCGGGGCTTATGTCCATCGCTTTCATGGGCTTCAACGGCATCATCAAGTAAGGGAGGGATCGCTGTGGATTTCATGCACGTTTTTGTCGCGCCCGTAGCTCTGATGGGTATTATGGGGGGCGTGTTCGGCGCACTTCTGGCCGTGGCCTCCATCATCTTTCGGGTCCATCAGGACGAGCGAATCGGGCTGATTCGCGCGGCACTCCCCGGAGCAAACTGTGGCGGCTGCGGCTATCCCGGCTGCGACGGCTATGCCTCCGGTGTGGTGAATGACGGAGCCGCAACAAACAAGTGCTCTGTCGGCGGAGCGCCCGTGGCTCAGAAAATTGCTGAGATTATGGGTGTTAAGGCCGAGGCCGCGGAGCCTATGCGCGCGTTTGTGCGCTGCAAGGGCACGCCCGAAGCGTCTCCCCGCACGGCGGGTTACGACGGAGTTAAGGACTGCCGCGCAGCGGCAACGGTTCCCGGCGGCTCGCCCAACGCCTGCCCCTTCAGCTGCATTGGCTTTGGGACCTGCGTCTCGGTCTGCCCCTTTGGTGCCCTCTCGATGGAGAACGGCCTGCCGAAGGTGGACACGGACAAATGCACAGGCTGTGGCGTCTGTGTCTCCAACTGCCCGAAGAGCGTACTGACGCTGGTGCCGCGGAAGGCGAACATCGTTGTGGCCTGCAACTCTCACTGGAAGGGCCCCATGGTCCGCAAGGTGTGCAGCGCGGGCTGTATCGGCTGCGGGATGTGCGCCAGAGAATGCCCGGTCCAGGCTATCACAATAGACCGCGATCTGGCAGTCATCGACCCGAATAAGTGCATCGGCTGCGGCCGCTGCGTCTCCAAGTGCCCGACCAAATGCATCGCGGCCGACCAGGCCTGCGTAGCCGTGGAGAAGACCGCGTAACCGCAGGACAGAATCTTTCTCCCCCGGCCTGGGGCTGGGGGAGATTTTCATTCTTTGGATTATAAATAATTGGGACTTATTGGGAAAACAGGAGAGTGAATATGGATTACAGAATTGTCGAGGGCTCGGACAAAATGGAGACAAAAGATATCGTCCGGCTCCTTAGAATGACGTACTGGGCTGATAAACGTCCGATTGAACAAATCGAGAAGTCCCTGCACAATTCCTCATGCTATGGCGTTTATCCTGAAAATACGGATAAGCTCGTCGGGTTTGCCCGGGTCATCAGCGACTATGCCACGACCTATTATCTGTGTGATGTCATCATTGATACGGAGTATCAGCACAAGGGACTGGGAACAGCGCTGGTATCGCACATTACATCATTACCGGAGTATGCCGGGCTTCGCGGGCTTCTCATCACAAGGGATGCACACGCACTGTACCAAAAGTTTGGGTTTGAAGTCTTGAACGAAAGAGTTATGGTAAAAGGGGTAAACTGTTGCGGGCATTCCGCCTGATGATATCGCGGAAAGCATATAAAGACGCAAAAAACGATTAGATTGAGGCTTAAACTATGGAACTGGCAAGCATAACATTCTGGCAGGTATGTATCCTGTTCGTGCTGATTTTCACGGGACTTCTCTGTGCGAAGATGAGGATTTTTTCGCCGGAGGCAAAGTCTGTTCTGTCGAATATGCTGGTGTATCTCATTATGCCGGCGATGGCCCTGAACTCCTATCTTGCGGACTATGACCCGGAGGTCAGCAAAAACATATTTCGCGCGTTTTCGTACAGCATTGCGCTTAACGCGGCAGCCATTGGCCTGACGTTTCTTTTAAACAGAGACAGAGGCAACCCAAAAACTCCTATCTGCCGCCTTGCCTGCATCTTTTCCAACGCCGGATACATGGGCTATCCGCTGATTCAGGCTCTGTATGGAACAGAGGGGCTGATGTACGCCAGCGTTTACGTGACGCTGTTTAATTTCCTTCTTTGGACCCTGGGCGTGAGGCTCATGAACAGGCAGCACGAGGGCGGAGAAGCGGGGAGAATATTGAAAAATCCCGTCATTTGGGCTGTTGTGCTGGGACTTATGATTTATTATCTGAGGATACCGGTTCCTCAGATTGTTCGTGCCCCGCTGAAATATATTGGAGATATGAATACCCCCATCTCAATGATGATAACGGGGATGCTGCTGGCGGAAGGCAATGTGTCCGGCATCCTGCGTGACGCGCTGCTGTGGCGGACTGTGACGATTCGCCTGCTTATCATTCCGGCGGTGTGTGTGGCGGTTTTTTTCGCATTGGGGGTACGAGACACGGTTGCCCAGGTGACGCTGCTGCAGGAAGCGTGTCCCTGTGCCGCCATCACATCGGTTTTTGCCGTTCAGTTCCATTACGACGAGGGGTTTGCCGGAGCGCTGGTCATTGTTTCAACCCTGCTCAGCATCGTCACGCTTCCGGTCTGTGCCTTGCTGCTGACGATGTGATGTGATTCTTTCAGAAAATCAAACGCCCTCCCCCAAAAACAGGGAGGGCGTTGTTTTTTTACGCCCCTGTCACTAAGAGATACTGTCCTGAATCCCTTTTGTCTGGCTGGTCAGTATTATGGGTTCTGTATAGCCTGTGAGTCATTTGGCGGATTTTGCAACGTCTGCCTTTTCAGATACGAATTATTGACGATAACTGAGCGGAGGAGCTGAGGGATAATAAAAACGTTGATTGACAGGGATATAGCCCGGTCAGGTGGAGAGTGACATTCATGTGGACATTGGAGAAACCGCCAATTGACGCAATGGCGCCGACGCGTCTGGAAACGGCTCTGTTTGCTTTGGGGCGCTTTCAGGATGCAGAGGCGCGGCTGGGGTTCACGAAGGGGGTCTGGCGTACATGCGTCGGATATGCCGGAGGCGTGTTCTCCTCCCCCAGCTACGAGGATATCGGTGATCATATGGAGGCCGTCAGGGTGGAGTACGATCCGCAGTCGGTGAGTTATGGGCAGCTCCTGGAGCTCTTCACCTGCTGGTATCGTATGATTCCCTTAGACGCAGTTCAGCGGCACAGCGCGGTAATCTTTGTGAAGACGGAAAAGGAACGCCGCCTGGCCCGCGCGGCGGTGGAACGCAGTACCCTCTGCGGCGGCCCGGCTCAGCCTGCAGCGCGGGTCCTTCCCCTCAAGACCTTCATCCCCGCGGAAAAAAAATGGCAGAAGTATTACCTTCACTCCGCCCCATGGCTTTACGAGGAGCTGCTGAGACTCTATGGGGGCGAGGACGCCCTGCTCAGATCCACCCTGGCGGCGCGGCTGAATGGCTTTCTGCGCCAGCCCTCACAGTCTGCTCTCCGCTGCCTGCCGGAAAGCGCCGACCTCTACGGCCTCAGTTCCCATGACCGCGTGACACTGAGGGCTATGGCCATTTAAGAAACAGGCCCCGCCGGAGCGGGGCCTGTTATTTCTCTGCTGTTTTGCAGTCAAGCGGCGTGAGCGTTTAAATCAGAGATATCCGTTCTGTTTCAAAAGCTCCTTCGCCGTCTCAATGTGGCGGGCTGGCATCTTGATGACCGGACCTGTGCAGCCCATTGCAGACTCGGCGTAAATGTTTGCCTTCCACAGGACCTTCACCGCGTCGTCAATCTCTAAGACATCAATGCCATGGAGCTCATCGTCCGTAGGCTCTGCGGGAGGCGCTTTCACATCTTCCTCCGCCTGAGCCGCTTTGGGAGTCAGAGCCTCAATCTCCTCATCCAGACCGGCTTTACGTGCAGCCTTCAGCTCCTCCGCCACCTTTGCGGGCAGTCCGCCCGCCACGACCAATGCGTTGAACGTCAAGGCATTGGCAATCACCGGCGCGCCCGATGCGCGGGACACGATGGAGACAACATAGGACCAGCCCTCACCGCAGGAGGGGCCATATCCCCAGCCCGTGGACTCGTAGGAACCGCCCGTCGTGAAGGATGAGAACATCTTCATCAGCACGTTGCCCGTCAGCGTGTCCGTCACGCAGACATCCACCGCCCCGGTCAGAATATCGTTGCCACGCAGCACTGAGCCGCCGTCCGCCCGCACGGACGTGCCAAACTTGATGGGATATCCCTTCTCCTTCATGTGTGAGAGGGAACGGAACACAGGCTGGGCCGTGTCCACGTTCAGAATACCCACCGTGGGTTCTGCAATACCCAGGGCTTTTGCCGTCGCAATCCCGTAGACCGCATTGCGCAGCATAGCCTCACCGCGCACCGTGGAGGACGTGCCCGTGGTGGAGGCCAGAATCATCGGGCGGCCCCGGCCCGGCGTCATCACACGACCGATTGTCGTGACGCCCAGCGGGAACGGGAAGTGCATTGCAACCGCGCCTTCGACCTCACCGTCCTTCACGGCCTTCTCAAGCCGCGCGGGGACCTCTGCCTCGTCGCACTCAATCCACTCCAGCTCATCATAGCCGGGAATCCGGGGGCCAATCATTACAGGGCTGACACCGCCGCCCTGAGCCGCCAGCCGCGCACCCCGGGCAATCTCCTCCGGGCCGTGCTCGCTGCCCGCCGCCATGAGTCCCACACGAACCCTGGGGCCGCCGGTCTTCGCCGACTCGATAATTTCGCGCAGAGCCGTTCCGACTATTTGCTTAATCTGGTCAGACATAAGCCCGGCCTCCTTTAGTTCAGCTTCCCGGCGATCTCAGACAGAGCCTCCAGGATAAGGGCCTTCACGTCCTCCTTGCTCACTGCCGCCGAGGCTGCCGGAGCGCCCGTCGGAGCCTCAATGAGGAACGACGCACCGTCGGCCAGGTTCGTCAGGCGGCCCAGGAACAAGCTGCCCTTGCCGATAATCATAACGCGCTTCATCTTCCCGGCCTTCATCGCCTCGCACGCCGGGCCAATGAACGGCACGCCAGCGGGAATGTGTCCCTGAGTGTGTGCGTAGCCCACCACGCCGCGTTCCTTGATGAAGTTCATCATGTCAGCCTTTTCAATGGCCTTCTTCATAGTGGCCAGCGCTGCAATCATCTTGGTGTTTGCCAGAGGCACGTTGCCCGCGCCGGCCGGCTCCGTGATCTCATGGTTCTGCATCTCCGGTGCGAAGCGGTCCACATCCAGGAAGGTCAGTCCCGCAGCCTGGAGCGGCTCAAAGGTCAGGGATGACGTGATGGCCTGAGGCGCACCGCCTGCGCCGACAGTGTGTTTGCCCAGAACGTCCAGACGCATGACGGGGCATGTGCCGTCATCCGGGACCAGCAGGATAGCAAAGCTTCCCACGCAGTCCTCCAGAGCCTTAAGCCCCTTCTTCACGTGGTCACGGCTGTTCATGTACAGCTTCGGGATGGAGCCGCCAGCCACCACGGCGATGTTCTTCCTTGCGCCGGAAGCCACCTGAGAGGCGGCGTTGATCATGGCGTGGACAGGGCCCGCGCAGAAGCCGCGCACATCGCACCCGGAGGCGTTGACGCAGCCCACGACCTCGGCAATAGCCTTGGCGAAGTTGTTGCCCGCGCGCTGGCCCACGTCGCCTGCGCCCTCTTCAGAACACTCAATCACAAAGTCCAGATCCGCCGGGGCCAGGCCGCTGTTCTTCAGAAGGTGAAGCAGCGCCAGCACG
Source organism: Fretibacterium sp. (assembly GCA_024681935.1). Taxonomy (GTDB): domain Bacteria; phylum Synergistota; class Synergistia; order Synergistales; family Aminobacteriaceae; genus JAFUYV01. The sequence goes on along the minus strand of JAIKZX010000161.1, from coordinate 15,205 downwards.
CCGGAGGCCTTGCCCGCCAGATTCTCCATCAGGACATGGGCGGTGAGGCAGGCATCTGTGGGGTGACCGCTGCGGATGCAGCCCACAACCTTGCCGCCAAAATGCAGAGCCAGCGCCGCGCGGTCCTTGCACTCCGCCTCAATCGAGGCGAGGTCCTGCAGATGTTTTTTCTTGGGGTCGATGATACGCTGCACGATGGCCTCCGTGATGACGGGGTCCTTCGCAAGCTTTGCTCCAACCTCTTCAGCAAAGCTCTTCTCCAGCCACACCAGCTCAAACTCGTCGCAGGCACAGATGAGCCCCAGGAACTCATCCTCCGGCATCAGTTCACCGAACTTGCCGTAACGTCCAGCCTTATCGTCCGGCAGAGGGTTCTCGGTCCAGGGAGTTGCGGCGGCCTCAAACTCATCGTAGGAAATGCCCCCGATGTAAGTCTGGTTAGGCGCATAGTGCAGGGCCTGATCGTAGGTCTGAAGATGCTTGGGCAAAGCTTCCACATACTCCTGCTCCTTGCCGCTGTGACGGGCTTCATAGGGTGTGCCGCCGTACCAGCTCCCGGTCTCCGGCGCGTGGTTCAGGCAATAGGCATAGCTCTTGATACCGACTGTAGACGACATTGCTGTTCCTCCTTATAGATTTTAGTCCTTGGTACTTATTTTATATCAAAATCTGTTTTTTCTGAATTAAACTATAACACAGGAGATTGTTCCAGCTCCGGCTGCGGAGTTTCCTCCACGGGTTGATCCTCCCCCATATCCTTTTCCGCCGGCTCTTCCCCTTCCGTTTTTTTCTCCGCCGGGACCTCGGGCTCTTCCTCCTGCGGGGCAATGTTGCGGAAGGCTTCCGCACCTGTGCCTGCCGGGATCAGATGTCCGATAATGACGTTCTCCTTCAGGCCCTGAAGCGGGTCAATCTGTCCGCGGACGGCCGCGCCCGCAAGAATCTGCGCCGTCTGCTGGAAGGAGGCCGCGCTGAGGAAACTGTCCGTTGCCAAAGCCGCCTTGGTGATGCCGTGGATGAACGGACGGCACTCCGGACTCTCCCGCAGCTTCCGTACAAAAGTCACATCCCGAATCAGCGGATAGTCATCCACTCTGGCTGAGGCAGAACGCACGTCCAGCTCTGTCGCGTTCCGAGTGTGAATCTCGCTGAGGATTTCCTCTGAAATCTCCTGACTGGGGGCCTCATAATCCCCATCCGGTGTCGTCAGCCTCAGGAGGACCTTCCCCCTCAGCTTTTCCGCCAGGACGGTTTCCAGAAGTTTCGCCCGGGAGAGAAGCCCCCCGTCCGTTTCAATCGCCGTAATAGTCCCCTGGGCCATGGCCTGAACAACGTGGGCATCCACAAACCGGGGCAAATCCGTGAGAGGCTTGTTGTCCGCACCCAATGCGCTGCGGAGGTTGGCGCCCCACACGTCTTTGTTGTTCATCAGGGCATTGCGGAACAAATCAATGATGTTGATGTGCTCCACGTTGTGCCAAACGCGGATGGCAGGAACATCAGCGGCAGCGGCCTTCTCTGCTGCCTCCGGCGTGAAACGCGTATCCCGGGCAGCCACGATCTGGCCTTCAGCCACCACATCCGCCGCAAGCCACGCAGAGGACGACAATTTGTCCAGCAGATTACGGTCGCGCACGTGGATGATCCTGGGATCCCCTTTCGTGATCTGACGCAGCTCGTCCTTGCTCAGACGCGCTCCCTTTTTGATGCGGTTCTTTTTATTGGTCTTGGAGATGGCAAAGTTGGTCACCAGCTCCAGGTCCTCCATCTGTTTGCGGAAGGTGGCAACGCCGATTATGACCTCGACGTTTACGTCATGATGCAGGAGCCTCAGTGAGGAAATCATCATCCCCGGCGTCAGCAGTTTACGCAGCGTCTCCTCGTCCAGAGGCTTGTCAAGGTACTCCTGGAACTCCTCAGCCTCCTTCTCCCTGTCGCCCTTGTCGCCCTTTCTGACGGACTTCAGAATGTCGCCCGCAAAAATACGCACGGCCTCGGCCACGTAACGCTCGTTATCATCTTTGATGGCGTTCTCCGCCGCCTCGACTTCATCCACCCACACCAGGTCACCCGCGACAAAGGAAGTGTCCCCTTCCTCCACGACCTTCACCTTGTTGAGAGGGGCCACCTTCCGGAGGATGACTTCAATATGCTTATTGTTGATGGAAACGCCCTGGGAATGGTAGACGTACTGAATCTCGTCCACCAGCATCCGCTGAACGGCGTCGATGCCGCTGACCTCCAGAAGCTGCTGCGGATCAATGCTCCCCTCGGTCAGAGTGGTCATCCGCGTGACTTCCATCCCCTCCTCAATGCCCTCACGAAGTTCCTGAGAGGTGGGAATGGCATGGGTAATCTTCTCCTTGCCATCCTTTGAGGCCACAACGACCCTGCGTTTGCCTTCAACATTGCGGATTTCCTCAATCACGCCGTCCAGGCCCGCCAGCAGCGATACCTTGCGCGGACGCCGCACCTCGAACAGCTGCTCGATGCGGGGCAGACCCTGAGTGATGTCCTCCGCCGAACGGACACCGCCTGTGTGGAAGGTGCGCATGGTGAGCTGCGTACCGGGCTCGCCGATGGACTGCGCCGCCACGACACCCACCGCTTCTCCGATGGGAACCGGCTTACGGGAGGAGAGGTCGTTGCCGTAGCACTTCTGGCAAACGCCATGCTTGAGTGCGCAGGCCAACGGGCTGCGGACCCATACCTCTTTAATGCCCGCGCGGTCAATCTCCCTGGCATTCGCCTCCGAGATGATCTCGCCTTTGGGCACGATGACCTCCCCGGTCTCCGGATTCAGGATATCGTTCAGGGCTGTGCGCCCGGCGATGCGCTCAGCGATGGAGATCATGGTCTTGCCCTCGCTCTCCAGAGGATGGATGCAGATTCCCTTGTCCGTGCCGCAGTCCTCCTGAGTGATGATGAGGTCCTGGGCTACATCCACCAGACGGCGCGTCAGGTAGCCGGACTTTGCCGTACGGAGCGCGGTATCCGCCAGGCCCTTCCTTGCGCCATGAGTGGAGATGAAGTACTCCAGCATGTTCATGCCCTCGCGGAAGTTGGCCGTGATGGGATAGTCGATGGTTTTTCCCGTGGGATCGGCCATCAGGCCGCGGATACCGGCCATCTGTCCCATCTGCCCCAGACTTCCTCGGGCACCGCTCTCCACCATCATCCTCACCGAGTTCTCGTTGTCCATGTGCTCGGTGATCTTGTTGGCGATGTCCCGCGTGGCGTTGGCCCAGAGCTTGCTCTTCTGGTCCAGATACTCGTCGTGGGTTAAAAGACCCATCTCGTAGTTCTCCTTAGCCACGTCGTCCTCCGCCTGGGTCTGTTGGGTGATCTCCTTCTTCTCCGGAGGGATGATGATGAAATCGACGCCAAAGCTGATGCCGCTCCGCGCTGCCCAATGGTAGCCCAGAGACTTCACAGCGTCCAGCATCTCCACCACGTGCTCGCGGTCAATCTTGTCATAAGCCTCATCCAGGAGGCTGCCGATCCTCTTTTTATCCAGATGCTCATTCACATAGCGAAGATCGGGAGAAATAATGCTGTTGAACAGAGCCCGGCCCGGCGACGTCTCAAAGAACACAGTCGCCCCCCTGGGGGCTTTCACATCCTCCGGCCGGTCCACAATAACCGCCTTTCCGTCTTCGCCGCGGTACTGACGCCGCCCCTTGGGGCGTCTCTGATAAGCGGGGTCGTCCTTCAGCCAGACGCGGGTGTTGACGTCCACCGTCTCATGGTCAAAGGCAGCCAGCACATCCTCAATGCATGAGAAGTGCATCCCCTCCCCTTTCAGACCACTCTTCATGTCCGTCAGGTAATAGACCCCCAGCACGATGTCCTGCGTCGGAGTGACGACGGGACGCCCGCTGGCCGGGGACAGCAGGTTGTTGGCAGAGAGCATCAGCAGGCGCGCCTCAGCCTGGGCCTCAATGGAAAGGGGAACGTGGATAGCCATCTGGTCGCCGTCGAAGTCCGCGTTGAACGCTGTGCAGACCATGGGGTGCAGACGGATAGCCTTGCCCTCCATCAGGACAGGCTCGAAGGCCTGAATTCCCAGTCGATGGAGCGTCGGAGCGCGGTTCAGCATGACGGGATGATCCTTGATAATCTCCTCAAGGATTCCCCAGATCTCCTCCCGGCCCCGCTCAATGATGCGCTTGGCGTTTTTGACATTCGGCGCAAGCTCGCTGTCCACCAGGCGGCGAATAACAAAGGGTTTGAACAGCTCCAGCGCCATCTGCTTCGGCAGGCCGCACTGGTAAATCTTGAGCTGCGGGCCGATGACGATGACAGACCGGCCGGAGTAATCCACGCGCTTGCCCAGAAGGTTCTGGCGGAAACGTCCCTTTTTGCCCCGCAGCAGGTCTGTGAGGCTCTTGAGCGGACGGTTCCCCGCGCCCAGCACGGCCTTGTTGACCCGGCCGTTGTCGATGAGAGCGTCCACACACTCCTGAAGCATCCGTTTCTCGTTGCGGATGATAATCTCCGGCGCATGGAGTTCCTGGAGCTTCTTCAGGCGGTTGTTCCGGTTGATAACGCGGCGGTAAAGATCGTTCAGGTCGGAGGTGGCGAAGCGTCCCCCGTCCAGAGGCACCAGAGGCCTCAGCTCCGGCGGAATAACGGGCAGAACGTTCAGAATCATCGACTGGGGCTGGGAGGAGCTCTTGCGGAAATCCTCGGCCACCTGAAGCCGCTTCACCAGTTTGCGCTTCTTCTGCCCGCTGCACTCGGCGATTTCCTCGCGCAGAGCCGCCGTGAGCTGGTCGAGGTCCAGGCGGTTGAGCAGCGTCTGCACGCCGTCCGCGCCGATACCCGCCTCGAACTTCCGGTCATACCCCTGGCAGATGATCTGCTGACGCTCGTAAATAACCTCGCCCTGACTGAAGGGGGATCCCCCCGGCTCAATCACAAGGTAGCACGGGTCGTCCACAACCTTGGCAATGGGATTGGCCCGAAAGCGTTCCGGATACTTCTGCTGAACAAAGGCAAGCTCGCTCTTGGAGAGGATGTCGCCGCGGGAGAAGGGAAGATGCACCACAGCGGTTACGATAAACGCTTCGCTCCCCCCCGTTTTGGCGCGTGCGACCTCAACCTTGCTGCCATACTCCTCCACCCTGGAGGCGGAAAGGATATCCCCCTCCTTCAGCCCCAGCTCCTCCGCCGGGGCCGTCAATGTAAAGGCAGGCTCCACACTGAAGGTCTCATCGCCGTAGTCCGTCTTGTATCGGGCCACCTGCTGCACCGAAAGGAGGTCCCCCTCATTGACCGGCACATCGTCCACAAAATCCAGAGAGAACGCCTCCTCCGCACGGAAGGAGGGATCGTAGTACGCATGGACCTTCATCTCGCTCTCCGAGACGATGTCGTCCTTCCGCACCTGGTTGAAGTTGCTGTCCACAGCCGTCACCTTCCAGGCGCTTTCATTCTTGCGCGTGGGGGCAAAGTAGACGACCTTCTCCAGGTCCTTGGCGCTGGTGCCCAAAAGCAGGCTGAGACGGCTGGGGATGCCCCGCAGATACCAGATATGCACCACCGGGACGGCCAGCTCGATGTGCCCCATTCTCTCGCGCCGGACGCGGTTGTCCGTCACCTCCACGCCACAGCGGTCACAGATGACGCCGCGAAACTTGGGGCCGCTTCGTTTATACTTTCCGCAGGCACACTCAAAACTGCGCGTGGGCCCAAAGATACGCTCGCAGAAGAGCCCATCCTTTTCCGGGCGCAGCGTGCGGTAGTTAATCGTCTCCGGCTTCTTGACCTCGCCGCTGGATATCTCGCGGATACGCTCCGGTGTCGCCAGCTTAATCCGGACGCCGACTATCTCTTTTCTCGCCATACCCGTCAGTCTCCTTCTCCATTCAAAGACGCATCCTGTTTCACAAGCAGGGGCTCTTCCTCCTCAGATTTGTCCTTATCGCCATCGCCATCGTCATCAATAAAGAGATTGTCCTGGAACATCTCCTCTTCTGCGGAGGCAGGGGCGGGCTGCCTCATCACATCGTCAAACAGGGAGGCTGTGCCGCCGCCGTCCTTCTCCTCAATAAAGAGATCTTCCTCACGGGGGCCCTCCATCTCATCAAGCCGCCCCGTCTCCTCCTGCCGCGCAGACTCCGAAGACTCCTCTGCGTTAAAGAGGTCGGGCAGAGTTCCCGTGTTGGCGTAATATCCCTTCTCCTCGTCATCCTCAATGGGAATGCCGCCGATGGTCCCGTCGTCGTACTTGACTTCGACGTCAAGCCCCAGGCCCTGGAGCTCCTTAATCAGGACGCGGAAGCTCTCCGGCACCCCCGGTTTCACCAGGCTCTGGCCCTTGACGATGCGCTCATAGGTCTTCTCGCGCCCGCGGATGTCATCGGACTTCACGGTCAGCATCTCCTGAAGCACGTTCGCCGCGCCGTAGCCCTCCAGGGCCCAGACCTCCATCTCTCCGAAGCGCTGGCCGCCAAACTGCGCCTTGCCGCCCAGGGGCTGCTGCGTTATGAGCGTGTACGGCCCTGTGGAGCGCGCGTGGATCTTGTCGTCCACAAGGTGGATAAGCTTCAGCATATACATACAGCCGATGGTGACCTTCTTCGCCATGGGCTCACCCGTGCGGCCGTCGCGGAGAGTGATCATTCCATCCTCGGTGAGGTCTGGGTACTTCTGTTCCGCCAGAGCCTTCATCCCTTCAAATATCTCCGACTCCTGGGCCCCCTCAAAAACCGGCGTGGCCACGTGCCAGCCATTGTTCACCGCCACAAAGCCCATGATGGTCTCCAGCACCTGCCCCAGATTCATGCGGCTGGGAACGCCCAGCGGGTTCAGCACCACGTCAACCGGGGTGCCGTCCGGCAGATAGGGCATATCCTCCACCGGCAGGATGCGGCTGACAACGCCCTTATTCCCGTGGCGGCCCGCCATCTTATCGCCCACAGTGATCTTGCGCCACTGGGCCACATAGACCTTCACAGCGCGAATAACGCCAGGGCCCAGAGCCTCCGGGTTATCCTTGCGCTCAAGCTGCTTGATGGCGACGACCTTGCCCCGGGAACCGTGAGGCAGCTTCAGGGAATTGTCACGCACTTCGCGGGCCTTCTCACCAAAGATGGCGCGCAGCAGGCGCTCTTCCGGCGTCTGATCGGCCTCGCCCTTGGGCGTCACCTTCCCCACCAGGATGTCCCCGGCATTGACCTCCGCACCAATGCGGATAATGCCTTCTTCGTCAAGGTTGCGAAGCATATCCTCGCCCACGTTGGGGATGTCCCGCGTAATCTCCTCCGGACGGCCCAGTTTCGTCTCACGGGCCTCAATCTCGTACTCTTCAATGTGAATGGACGAGAACTTGTCCTCTTTTACAAGGTTCTCGCTCAGAAGGATGGCGTCCTCGAAGTTATAGCCCTCCCAGGGGACGAAGGCCACAAGCACGTTCTGCCCCAGGGCCAGCTCGCCGTTCTCGATGGCCTGACCATCGGCGATGATGTCCCCCTTCTCCACACGGTCCCCCTTCTGCACCAGGGGGCGCTGATGAATCACCGTGCCCTGGTTGGAGCGCCGGAATTTAATCAGCGGATAGGAACGCTCGCTCTTTCCCTTCTGACGCGTGCGAATCTCTTTTGCGTCGATATAGGTCACCTCACCGGACTCCTTCGCAATGACGCAGGAACCGGAATCTCTGGCGATGCGGTGCTCAATGCCCGTGCCCACCCTCGGGGCCTCGGGCAAAAGCAGCGGCACGGCCTGACGCTGCATGTTGGAGCCCATGAGGGCCCGGTTGGCGTCGTCGTGCTCCAGGAAGGGGATAAGCGCCGTAGAACAGGAGACAATCTGGCGCGGGGACACATCCATGTAGTCAACCTCATCCGTGGGCACGGTGTCGATATCGTCGCCGTGACGCGTGGGGCAGCTCTCTCCCGCAAGGCGGGTTGTGCCTTTTTTATCTGTGACGATGGGGGTGTTCGCCATAGCGACATAGTATTTATCCTCATCGTCCGCGGACAGGAACTCGACCTTGTCCGTCAGCTTTCCCTTATTCACCTTGAGCCGGGGTGTGATGAGGAACCCGTGCTCGTTGAGCCGCGCGTAGGTCGTCAGCGAGGAGACCAGGCCGATATTAGGACCTTCCGGCGTCTCAATGGGGCAGACGCGGCCATAGTGCGTGTAGTGAACATCGCGCGCCTCGAACCCGGCCCGTTCGCGGCTGAGGCCGCCGGGGCCCAGCGCGGAAAGGCGGCGGCGGTGCGTCACCTCGGCCAGGGGGTTCGTCTGGTCCATAAACTGCGAAAGCTGACCGGAGCCATAGAACTCACGCAGCGACGCCACTATGGGCCGCACGTTGATAAGCTCCCGTCCCGTCGCCACGCCCAGGTCGGGCAGGGTCGTCATCTTCTCACGGACCAGGCGCTCCATGCGCAGCAGGCCGATACGTATCTGGTTCTGAAGCAGCTCGCCGATAGAACGGACACGGCGGTTGCCCAGGTGGTCGATATCGTCGGTCCTCTTTTCCTGGGCTTTCATGGCGAACATTTCCCTGATGATTGCCATCAGATCCTCCAGGGTCAAGAGACGCTCGTCCTCGGAGATGTTCATCCCCAGACGGCGATTCAGCTTGTAGCGTCCGACACGCCCCAGGGTGTAGCGCCGGGGGTCACGAAACAGGCTGCGGCAATATTCCCGGGCGTTCTCCACGCGAGCCGGCTCGTTGGGGCGAAGCCGGCGGAATATCTCCTGCATTGCCTCGTCCGGGCTGCGGGTTTGATCCCGATCCAGCGTCAGAGCCAGAGAGGGATCCAGCCCCAGCACGTCAATCCCCCCGCGTCCGCCGGGATCCTTTTGATGAAGCTCGTTAAGGATATCGCGGGTGACAGTATGCCCACGCGCGATGATAACGTGGCCGTCCTCGTCCAGAACATCCTCCGCCACAAGCTTGCCCCGCATTTCGTCGCTGTACTCCATGAAGGAGGGCTCCGCGTTGAAGGCTGCGATGATTGCGTCGTTGTTGGGGATGCCGAACGCCTTCAGCAGCTGGGTGACGGGCAGCTTTCGGCGATTGTCGATATTCACTGAGATGATATCGCCGGAGGACATGGAGAAGTCCAGCCACGCGCCCCGGTCGGGAATCAGCTTTGCCGAACAGACGTCCTGCCCCGGCACGCCGCTGTAGGAGAAGTAGACGCCGGCGCTCCGGGCAAGCTGGTTGATGACAACCCGCTCCGTGCCATTGATGATGAAGGTCCCCCGGTCCGTCATGATGGGGAAGTCTCCGAGGAAGATCTCCTCCTCCTTGCTCTCCTGGGTTTTGGTATTCGTCAGGCGGATTGTGGCCCGAATGGGACGGGACCAGGTCATATCCTTCTGACGGGCCTCTTCTTCACTGAAATTGGGCTTGTCAACATAATATCGAACGAACTCCAATGAGAACTGCCCATCGTAGCTTTCGATGGGAAAAACCTCCTGAAGCAGTTCCTGAAGCCCCTGTGGTTTTCGCTTATCCGGCGCAACATCCTCCTGATAAAACCACCGATAAGAATCCCGCTGCACCTCAATCATATCCGGCATCTCAACCAAATCATGAGCGCGGCCAAAGGTGTAACGCTGACGCGACTTGCTTACCGGGACAAACTCAGGCATACAATTAAGACCTCCCACATCAGGGAAATTGTGTCAAAAAGGAATAATAGCAAAAGGATATAGTCCTGTCAAGTGGACACGACTATATCCTTTAATTCAAATCAGGGGGGGAAACTCCCCCCCTGACGTTTTTTTATTGGTGCCCGAGAGAGGACTCGAACCTCCACAGCCTTGCGACCACTAGAACCTGAATCTAGCGCGTCTACCAATTCCGCCACCCGGGCCTGCGACCGAAGCTCATGGAGGGAAAGCCCTCCTCAGAACTTCAACGCTGATTATTTTAGCACGTTCCCCCCATTTGACAAGGGGGGTATTTCATTTTTTTACTTCAGCTCCGAGAAATACTTGATTGTCCTGACCATCTGGCTGGTGTAGGAGTTCTCGTTGTCATACCAGGAGACGACCTGAACCAGCGTGTTGCCGTCGCCCATGTCCATGACCTTCGTCTGGGTGGCGTCAAAGATGGAGCCGGCGGTGCTGCCGATGATATCGGAGGAGACGATCTCGTCCTCGTTGTACTCGAAGGACTCCGTGGCCTCCTTCTTCATCTGGGCGTTGACCTGATCCGCCGTAAACTTGCCCTTCACCACAGCGTCAAGGATGGTGGTGGAGCCGTCGGCCGTCGGGACGCGCTGAGCCGCGCCGTTCAGCTTGCCGTCCAGCTCGGGGATGACCAGGCCGATGGCCTTGGCCGCGCCGGAGGACGCCGGGACGATGTTCTCAGCGCCGGCGCGGGAACGGCGAAGGTCGCCCTTGCGGTGCGGGCCGTCCAGGATCATCTGGTCGCCGGTGTAGGCGTGAACGGTGGTCATGAACCCGGCCACGATGGGGGAAAGGTCGTTCAGGGCCTTGGCCATGGGGGCAAGGCAGTTGGTGGTGCAGGAAGCAGCAGAGATGATGTCATCAGACGCCTTCAGCGTCTTGTGATTGACGTTGTAGACGATGGTGGGAAGGTCCTTGCCCGCCGGGGCGGAAATGACAACCTTGCGCGCGCCGGCCTTAATATGAGCGCTGGCCTTCTCCCTGGACGTGTAGAAGCCCGTGCACTCCAGAACGACGTCAATCTTCAGCTCGCCCCAGGGCAGGTTGGCGGCGTCCTTCTCAGCGTAAATCGTAATCTTCCTGCCGTTGACGGTGATGGAATTGTCGTCGCAGGTGACGGTCCCGTTGAAGCGGCGGTGCATCGTGTCATACTTCAGCAGGTGGGCCAGCATCTTGGGGCTTGTCAGATCGTTGATGGCGACGACCTCATAACCCTCCGCCTGAAACATCTGACGGAACGCCAGACGGCCGATGCGCCCAAAACCATTAATCGCTACTCTTACTGCCATTTCTTGTTTCCTCCTTAGAAAACTCAAACTCTGGTGTAATTATACATCAAAGGCCGCATGAGGGAAGAGGCGCGGCACCTGTATTCCTTTCAGGCGGCTGTATCCGCCGTCCGGGGCTGTTCACAGCCGAAGCGTGGACAGGAAGGAGCGGAAGGCCCAGAAGAAGGCAGGGCCATACTCTTTTTTTTGGGCGTACAGCCGGGCCAGCGTGAGCCGCGCGGGGTCGTGACCGTGCTTTGCCGCCTGATGATACCATGCCGTTGCCTGCGGCCTGTCGATGGGGGCATAATAGTTCCCCAGCAGGAACATGGCCACAGCATCCCCCCTGACTGCTGCCCCCTGCAGGGGAACGGGGCTGCCTGCCAGCCTCCGGGCCAGCAGCCCGGTGTCATCAAAGATGTAGCGGGGGACGGCCTTCACGGTGTCAAGCCCATAATAGACGGTGTAGATCAGATTGACGTTCGACGCGGTGTCCGGCAGCAGGTCGGAGAAGAGCAGCAGCCGGGGCTTCACCGTCAGGAGGGGCACAACAGCCATTTTCTCTCCCTTCGCCTTCTGCTGAGCGATGATCTCCTCGCGAAAGCGGTTCTCCGCCGCGTAATCGGGGGCGATGGGCAGATCTCCCAGAAGGTCTGTGAAGTTTGAGCTGACCAGAAGACACAGGACCAGCAGAAGCCAGCGCCGCGCATAGAAGCGCGAGGAGCGGATGCGGGAGAGAAGGGCCTGAGGACGGCAGCAAAAGGCCCAGAAGAAGAACCACGCCGCCGCCATGAGCCACAGAGACAGGGTCTCCATGCGGGGGGAGAGCAGACCTCCCAGGGACCAGACGCCCATGATGTTCATCAGGAAGGCCCAGAACGCGATGAGGGGAACGCTGTGCCAGGGTGCCAGCCGGGATTGGAGGCTGCCGCTGAGAGTTTTCACGTTCTCCGCAATATCAGGAAGGAACAGCAGAAAGACATAAACAACGGGGTGGAAAAAAAAACGGACAAGGCTGAGGAGGGTTCCCAGCCCGGAGAGGGCAAGCGTGCGGCCCACCCGCGTCAGGAAGGGGATGCGCAGGTTGGCGCCCATCCGTATAGCCGTGCCGGGAGAGAGGTAAACCACAAGGAAGGCCGCGACGGAGACAAGCCAGAAGGAGGCGGCCATCGCGGCGCGGGTTCTGTCCCCCCGTCGGAGAAACCCCAGGGCCAGGAGGAACGCCGTCACGCCCTGCACCACGGCCCCGGTCTCCAAAAGTGTCCCATTTCCAAAAAGCACGGCCAGGCAAAGGAAGAAGTCCAGCCCAAAGCGTCCCTTCCGAAACGCCTTCAGGGCAAGGGACAGAGCGAGAAAAAAGAGCGCCGTCTGCCAGATATAGGGCATACCCACGCGCCAATACAGAGTCTCCGGACACGAGAAGAGAAAGGAGAGCGTCACGGCGGTGACGGAGACGGTCCACAGCCAGCGCCGGCGGAGTGACATTTGCGGGGCGACCGTCCCGGTGAGGGCGTAGGCCGCGGCGGCGTAAAGAAGGATGGTGAGCGCCGGGAAGTAAGGATAGGAGGGCCCGATGGGCATGAGGACCAGCAGGGACATCAGCCAGCAGTTGAGAAGGCGGCCCTCCGCCAGATTATAATGAATCCGCTGGAAGGGCCAGAATCCCCATTTCGCGACGCTGTAGGAGTAAGCGTAGTCCTCCATGTAGGGGGTCGAGGGGAAGGAGTAGATCCCCAGCCAGCAGAACAGCAAAATATACACACCGCAGAAACACACCAGAGCCTTTGTTTCTCCGCCGCTCCGGCTGACGAAACCCGTTTTTTTTGTTATAACATCCTGCTCCACCACCACCACAGCCCTTCAATAAGTCCGTTCGCTGATGATATACCTGGGGCGGCGTTTGGTTTCCAGATACGTCTTTCCCACATAGGTGCCAATGATGCCCAGGCTCAGCAGCTGGATACCTCCCAGGAAAAGCCCCATATAAATTGTTAATGCCCACCCCGCGGCGGCCTGTCCCCTCATTCCCTCTATCAGAGTCAGGAGAAGACCCCCAAGGCCCGCAAGGCCAAGAAGACCCCCCATCCCCGCAATGATGAAAATGGGTTTTGCGGACAGGCTGGTGAGCCCGTCAACGGCCAGCCCCATCGTCTTTTTCAATGAATAATGACTGCTGCCCGCAAGGCGGGGGCGGCGCTCATATAAGACCGATGTGCTTTTAAATCCCACAAGGGGAATCATCCCCCGCAGGAAGATATTGACCTCCTGATAATCCGCAAGATGCTCAAGGACCTTTGAGCTGACAAGACGGTAATCGGCATGGTTGTAAACCGTGTCAGCCCCCATGAAGCATAAAAATTTATAGAAAAGCTGCGCGGTGCTGCGTTTGAACCAGGTGTCGCTGTCACGGCTGGAACGGACACCGTACACCACCTCACACCCGTCAGCATAAGATTCAAGCATCTGATCTATGGCGTTGATGTCATCCTGACCGTCGCAGTCTATCGAAATGGTGATGTCGCAATAATCCTTTGCCTCCATCAAACCCGCAAGAAGTGCATTTTGATGCCCGCGGTTCCGGCTCTGGCGGATCCCCAGACAGTGCCCGTCCTGCAAAGACAACTCGTTAATAATCTCCCACGTCCGGTCAGCGGAGCCGTCATCCACAAAAAGGATTCTGCTTTTTTCGGCAATTTTTCCCGCGGCAATCAAACCAGTGATTTTGGCTAAAAAAATTTCAGAAGTTACGGGCAGGACGGCTTGTTCGTCATAACATGGGACCACCAGCCACAAAACAGGCCGTGACCTTTGATTGTTTTTGACAATTATATCCAAACCCGTCACCCAGCCTTCCGCTGAAATTTAAAAACAGACAGCTAAAAGATTTTAGCACACAGCCCCGCGGCTGGGGCCACAAAAAACCGCGCCCCGTGGAGGCAGCGCGGCTGAAAACGCAGTTCCGTCTGTTATTTCTTCCCCTTCCTTTTGTTCCCCGACGGAGCGAAGAACAGCACCAGCAGCGCGGCCGCGGACATCCCCACAAAGCCGCTGTTGCAGCCGTGTTCGCAGCCCGAGCCCTTGTTCGACGTGGGAAGGCTGTAGCTCTGATCCATGGTCAGATACTGTGCGTACCAGGTATCTGCCGTGTTCAGACAGACCAGCAGATGCAGATCCCCGCCGTCGTAATAGGTTCCCAGCCGATTGCCGTCTTTGTCCACAAGGACACCGTGAGAGCCGTCCGACGCCGCTTCCGCCGCAATCTTCACCACACTGCTCTCCACGCTGCCGGCCGCTATATCCGAGGACAGCTCGACGTGATAATCCACGTTGAAACTGTTTTTCATCTGGAGCCGCTTATCGTCCGACATATTGAGCTTCATGAGGTAGACGCCGGGCTCTGCCACCGACAGGGGGGATATGTTGGCTATGACAGCACAGTTTTTATTACTCTCCCACTTCTTCGTAACCTTAATGAGGAAGGCATTGGGATCATCGAACGTCACGCCCTTCAGATCCGTGTGGACTGTTGTACCCGCCGGAACGTCCAGCAGATTGGTAAGGTTCTGCTGAACTGTGGCCGCCAGAGCCTGGTCGGCGGATTCAAAGCCAACAGCAGGGTTATAAACGGTGACGGTGATGTCCTGAGAGCCCGTCACGCCGTTGGACGCGGCCGCGACGCGGAACTTATACTCGCCCGCCGCCGATGGCGTGCCGGAGAAGGCCAGACTGACGGTGTTTCCGGAGCCGGTCAGCGCGGCCGTGATGCCGTCCTTCTCAACACTCTCTTTGCCGTCCACGGTCCAGACGTAGTTCAGCCCCGAGGGCTCTGCCGTGACGGCGGCTTTGCAGTTTGCGGAGTTCAGCTCCGTCCCCGCCGTGCCCGTGAAGCTGGAAGGCGTGGCCGTGACCGTGATGGCGCTGAGCGTGGAGACGTTCAGTGTGACCTTCGCCTCGTTGGCCTTGCTGCCGGCGGCGGCCCGCACCGTAAACTCATAAGTCCTGACCTCCGTGGGCGTGCCGGAGAGGGTGAGGGTGACGCTGTCCCCGGAGCCGGTCAGCGTGGCCGTCACGCCGTCCACTGTGCTTTTGCCGGTCTCGCCGTTCACGGTCCAGCTCCAGTTTTCAGAGCTGCCCGGGGTGACACTGACGGCAGCTTTGCAGTTTGCGGAGTTCAGCTCCGTCCCCGCCGTGCCCGTGAAGCTGGCGGGCGTGGCCGTGACCGTGACGCTGGGGTCATTGACCGTGACCGTGACCGTGAGCTCCTTTGACACCGTGCC
>JAIKZX010000107.1 GCA_024681935.1 Fretibacterium sp. | reverse complement strand
AGTCACCTCGATTCGGCGGGCGGACTTCCCTAGCGGTAAGCCCCTGCAATCTTACCAGGACCCCTTCTGTAATGATTATATCAAAACGAGCCAGAATCGATGGTAATCTCTTCTGTTATTTGTATGGTTGTTTGCCGTATGGAAGGGTGTATACTGAAAGAGCCGCCCCGGCGAGGGGGCCTAAAGTGAAGGACATTCCAAAAAGCTCAGGGAGTGTCCGTGGTGGTTTTGTCTCCGTGAAAGCGAACGCCTCGCCAACGGTCATTTTAGCATAAAACAAAAGGGGCCTTACGGCCCCTCGCGTTTTTTTAGGTGGAAATGTTTGGAGTGGGGGAAAAGCCCCCCGGTTTATATGAATTGAATGCAAAAAGCCGCCAGCCCAACAGGGGCCGGCGGCTTTTATGTGCTTTTCCGGCCTTATTATCCCAGGTACTTCTTCAGTGTTGCGCGGACCGCGCCGGGGCCGGCGATGAGTTCCCGGAACATCCCCTCCACCTTGTCCGCCAGGCCCACCTCCTGAAGGCTGACGCCGAACAGGCGGGCGTTGGTCAGAATGGGCCGCGCGGCCTTCGCGCTCTCCGGCGCTCCCAGCTTTACGGAGGACAGCGCCGACTGGAGCTCCGCCAGCATTGGGTCCGTGCTGACGGCCATCTCCGCGCCCTTGTCGTCCACCCCAAGCAGATAGCGCAGCCACCCGGCCAGCGCCAGCGGAATAAAGGTCAGTTCAGCGGGGTTCAGCTTCGGGTCCGCGGCGTAGCTCTTCAGCGTCTCGCCGAAGCGGACAGGGACCTTCTGGCTCGTGTCTGTGGCAATGCGCTGCGGCGTATCGGGCATAAAGGGGTTGGGCAGCCGCTGAGTCACCACCTCGTCGATGAACGCGCGGGGGTCCAGGATGCCGGGGTTTGTCACGACGGGCAGCCCCTCCACGTAACCAATGCGCTCCACCAGGGCCTTCAGCTCCTTGTCGCCCATCTCGTCCGCGATTTTCTCATACCCCAGCAGGCATCCGTACACCGCCAGCGCCGTGTGCAGCGGGTTGAGGCAGGTGGTGACCTTCATGCGCTCGGTCTTGTTCACCGTCTCGCGGTCGGCCATATAGACGCCTGCCTTCTCCAGCGGGGGCCGGCCGTTGGGGAAGCGGTCCTCCACCACAAGGTACTGGGGCACCTCCGCGTTGACGAAGGGGGCGATGTAGGTGTGACGGGCCGTGATGACCGGGGCCATGTCCTCCACGCCCAGCGCCGTCAGCTCCTTCTCCACGGACTCGGCGGGGCGGGGCGTGATCTTGTCGATCATGGTCCAGGGGAAGCTGACCTTTTTCTCATCGGACAGCCACGCCACAAAAGCCTTATCCACAAAACCCTTGTCCTCCCAGCCCTGAGCAATCTCCATCACGCTGGCCCGCAGCTTTTCGCCGTTGTGGCTGCAGTTGTCCATGCTCACCACGGCGATGGGAGTGGCCCCCGCTTTGAACCGCTCCAGCAGCAGCGAGGCCGTCACGCTCATGGCGTGGCGGGGTGAATCGGGCCCTTTGTCCAAGTCCTCCGCCACGACGGGCATCAGCTCGCCCTTCATGTCCCGCAGGGCGTAGCCCTTCTCCGTGATGGTGTAGCTCACCATCTGGAGCGACGGGTTCACAAAAATTTTGCGCAGGGTGTCCCACTCCGCAGCGTTTGAGCTGTCCGCCCGGATGCCCCGCGCGATGGAGGCGATGACAGCCTTGTCCGTGGTTCCGTCCGGCTTCAGGCTCACCATCAGCGTCATGCTGTCGTGGGGTTCGTAGATCTTGTCGATAATTTCATAGTCAAAGGTCTCCGCCGCGAAGATGCCCCGGTCCGCAAGCCCCTGGTCAAGGAGCCGCTGCTGGAGACCCGCGATGAAGCCGCGGAAGATGTTGCCCGCGCCGAAATGCACCCACTGGGGCTTTGCCTCCGTCGCGGCGCACATGGCCTTCCAGTCGTGCCCCGGCAGGGCGACGCCCGCCTTTTCCCAGGCAGACCGGTTCTGCAGTCCCTGATAGCTGAGTTTCATGCCCGCTCCCCCTTTTCAATGGCTTCCCACAGACCGTTGAGGTACGTTGCCCCCAGCGCCCGGTCATACAGCCCGTAGCCGGGCCGGGCCTTCTTCGTCCCGTCGGCCTCGTCCCAGATCATGCGGCCGTGGTCAGGTCGGACGTAGGTGTCCGGGCAGGTGTCATAGATGGCCTTCATGATGGCATACATATCCAGGTCTCCCGTTGAGGACAGGTGGGACGCCTCACGGAAGTGATGGTGCCCAAGGAACTTGACGTTCCGCACATGCATGGCGCCGATACGGTCCATCTTGCCGAAGTGCCGGATGATGGACGGAATGTCGTTCTCCGGGTTGGAGCCCATGGACCCTGTGCAGAGGCACACGGAGTTCGCCGGGGAGTCATGCAGGGCGATGATTTTATCAAAGTCCGCCTGGCTGTGGGCGATGCGCGGCAGCCCGAAGATGGGCCAGGCGGGGTCGTCGGGGTGGCAGGCCATGCGCACGCCCGTCTCCTCGCACACGGGGATCACCGCGTCCAGGAAGTACTTGTAGTTCTTCCTCAGTATATCCGGCGTCATGCCCTCGTACTGCTTCAGCGTCTGCTCAAGGATCGCCAGCCGCTCCGGCTCCCAGCCGGGAAGCGAAAAGCCCTGAGAACCCTCGGCGGTCTTTTTGACAATCTCCAGCGGGCCCATCGTGCCCAGATCTTTCTCGTCGAAGTACAGGCTGTTGGAGCCATCCTCCGGGATGACGCGGGCCAGGTCCGTGCGGAGCCAGTCAAACACGGGCATGAAGTTGTAGATGATGACCTTTACGCCGTGCTTCGCCAGGTTGCGGATGGTCTTGATGTAATTCTCGATGTACTTGTCCCGCGCCGGCAGGCCTGTCTTGATGTCCTCGTGGATGTTGACGCTCTCAATGACCTCCAGCTCCAGGCCCCCGGCGTGAACCTCGTCCACGAGGGCTTTAATCTCCCCTTCCTCCCACAGGACGCCGGCCGGTTTGTCCAGCAGGCCCATCAGCCCGGTCATGCCGGGAATCTGCTTGACGTACTTCAGCGGGATGGGGTCGGCCGCGCTGCCGTACCAGCGAAATGTCATTTTCATGATAATTGCCTCCTCTTAAAAAGAAAGTAAAACACTGCCCGGGACGTTCTTAAAAGCCCTGTCCCGGGGAATTGTCCTCTCGTTTTCGTCCCACGGCCCAGGTGAGCAGAACCACGGCCAGAATCAGCGCGGCGCCGAGAATATCCGTCATCACGCCAGGAAGCACCATGCAGATTCCCCCCGCGAAGGAGATAAGGCGCAGAGGCATGGGCAGCGGCCCGTTCAGGTAGCCGATAAACCCTCCGCCAATGCCCACCAGCCCCAGGATAGCTGTCACCACCATGGGAAGCGCCTCCCAGAAATTGCCCCCTATCATAATCATCTTGGGGTTCAGGGCGAACATATAGGGAATCAGGAAGGCGGCAATCGCCAGCTTGGTGGCGTTGACCCCTGTCCTGAAGGCGTTGCCCCCCGCGATAGCGGAGCCGGCGTAGGCCGCCAGAGCCACGGGCGGTGTGATGTCCGCCACGATGCCGAAGTAGAAGCAGAACATGTGGGAGGCAAGGAGGGGAACACCGGCCCGGATCAGGATGGGGGCCGCGATGGTGGATGTGACCAGGTAGTTGGACGTGGTGGAGACCCCCATGCCCAGCACCAGAGAGGTCAGCATGGCGCACACCAGCGAAAGGAAGACACTGTTTCCCACCAGTCCAAAGATGCCCGTACCGATACGCTGCCCCAGCCCTGTCAGGGTCACCATGCCGATGATGATTCCCGCCGTGGAACAGGCTGTGGCCACGGAGATGACACTGCGGGCTGCCTGTGGCAGGGCGGTGAATATCTGGAGGAAGGGAACCCGCGTTTTCCTGCGGAGGTAGGGAACGATGACGCAGATCAGGCACCCCCACAGCGCCGAGCGGGTGATGGTGAAGCCGGAGAGCATGAGACAGATGATGACCACCAGAGGGAGCAGCAGATGTCCCTGTTCCCTCAGCAGGGGCCAGGTCCTTGGCAGCTGCCCTATGGGGATGCCCTTCAGCCCCAGGCGCTTGGCCTCCAGGTGAACGGAGACCCAGATGCCTGTGAAGTACAGAAGGGCGGGGATGAGGGCAATCATCATAAGCTCCCGGTAGGGGACGTTGCAGGTTTCAGAAATCAGGAACGCCGCGGACCCCATGATGGGCGGCATAATCTGCCCCCCGGTGGAGGCCGCCGCCTCCACGGCCCCGGCGAACT
Organism: Fretibacterium sp.; assembly: GCA_024681935.1. GTDB lineage: Bacteria > Synergistota > Synergistia > Synergistales > Aminobacteriaceae > JAFUYV01. The sequence continues at coordinate 4,872 of JAIKZX010000107.1, read as the reverse complement.
CCGGCGCATAGCCCAGGGATTTCATCATGGGGATGGTGAAGGACCCGGTGGACACCGTGTTGGACACGGAGGACCCGGAGACCGTCCCCTGAAGGGCAGAGGAAAGCACCGCCACCTTGGCGGGCCCCCCCGCGGCCCATCCGGCCAGGGAATTCGCCAGATTGATGAAGAACTGACCGATGCGGGTCTTCTCCAGGAACGCGCCAAAGAGGATGAACAGGAAAATATAGGTGGCACAGACCCCCAGGGGGTTGCCGATGACACCCTCCGTGGTGATGAACAGGTGGGTGATGATCCGCTTCAGGCTGAAGCCCCTGTGCTGCAGAAAACCACCCAGATAACTGCCCGCCATGCCATAAAGAAAGAAGCACACCGCGATGATGACGATGGGCGGCCCCACCACCCGCCAGCAGGCCAGCAGGACCAGTGCAATCCCCAGCCCCGCCATGACCGTATCCAGCAGCGTGTACCGTCCTGCCCGGAACTGCAGCGGCTTGTAGTTGAGGATGAAGTAAGCCGCCACACACAGAACCAGCGCCGCCAAAACACAATCGTACCACGGCAGTACATGCCGGCTGGACCGGGCGGTTGCGGGGTACAGGATATAGGCCATGGAGATAGCCAGTCCCAGGTGCGTGTAGCGGAGGATTTGGAGCGGAACCTTATTGGAGAGGGAGGCGTAGAGCTGAAACAGCGCCCACGCCGTTAAAATCACCCCAATGACGAGGTTCCCTCTCGCAGAAAAAATCTTGTACTTCGATTCCCGATCTAAGCCCTCTAACTTTGCCTCTTCGCTCATTCCCGGCATTTTATTTCAGATAATCGGGGATAGCGATGCCCTTCTCCTCGTAGTACTTCCGCGCGCCGGGGTGAAGGCCGCTGGGTATGCCCGAAAGGGCGCCCTCCAGGCTCATGAACTTTGCCTTGGCGTTGATTTCGGCAATGGCGGGCAGGTTCTCATAAATGGCCTTGGTCAGCGCGTAAATGCTGTCCTCGGAGAAACTGTCCAGGCAGATCAGCATGCACTTAACCGCCACGCTGGTCACGGGATGCCCCAGGTTGTACTCGTCCGACGGTGTGGTGAAGGAGGAGTAGAAGGGATATTTCTTCACAAGGGCGTCCACATGCTCCTGGTCCAGGGTCAGGACGTCAATCTTCCCGGTGAGGGAGAGTTCCATCACGTTGCCGTTGGGGAAACCGGAGCAGAGGAACATGGCGTCAAAGGTTCCGTCCTGCACGCCATTTTTCGCCGTCACCTGGTCAGCGAAGGTCTCGTTGATGTCGTCATAGGTCATGCCGTAAGCCCCGAGAATCTGACGGGCAGCCACCTCGTAGCCGGAGCCCACCGCGCCGACGCAGATGTTCTTGCCCTTCATGTCGGAGATGGACTTGATGTTCGCGTCCTTGCGGACCACAATCTGCACCATCTCAGGGTAGCAGGCGGTGATGGCCCGGAGATTGGGGATGGCGTCGTCCTTAAACAGCTCGATGCCCGTGCGGGCGTAGTTGTAAACGTCGGACTGGATCATGGCGAACTCATTCTCCCCGGCCCCCAGCAGACGGGCGTTCTCGGTGGAGCCGCCTGTGGCGGTGACGGTGAGGTTGGCCCCGGTCACCTTGTTGACCACGGCCGACAGCGCGCTGCCGAAACTGTAATAGTTCCCGGTGGCATTGGCGGTGGCCATGAGGTAGGACCCGGAGAACTCCGGTGCGCCCAGGGCGGCGCCGGCAAGGGACGCAACCAGTGCGAAAACAGCAAGAACGGACAGACAGCGTTTCATATGACTTCCTCCTTTAAATTCGTAAAAATAAATAGTAAGCGCTACTCTTAAATTATTTACATCGGCTGTGGATTTGTCAAGATTCGGACACACGTTCCCCCTTCCGCCCGGACGGAAATCTTTATCGCAATATTGTTTCCGTTTTTACCCGGGCATCGCCGCGCCTGCCGCCTTTTCAAGGGCCAGGAGCTTCACTTTCCGTTCGATGCCTCCGCCATAGCCTGTCAGGCTTCCGTCCGACCCTATGACGCGATGACAGGGAATGATGATGGAAATCCTGTTCCGGCCCACCGCGCCGCCCACAGCCTGGGCAGACATACGGGGAATTCCCCTCTGCGCGGCTATCCTGCGGGCAAGCTTCCCGTAGGTTGTTGTTTCCCCATAGGGGATCTGAAGCAGAAGTTTCCAGACCGCGGCCTGAAAGTCCGTGCCGGCCATGCGGAGCGGCGGCGTAAAGCCCGGTTCCTGGCCTGAGAAATATGTGTCCAGCCATTTTTGGGTCTGCTCAAGGACCGGCAGGCTTTTCTCCGCCCGCCCCCGGGAAAGGGGAAGGGCAGAATCTTTCTGCCCTTCAAAACGCAGCCCCGTCAGTACCTCCCCGTCACTGACAATTAAAATGTCTCCCAGGGGAGAAGAATAATAACGGGTGTATTCCATGGCTGGCATGATAAATTCCCTGCTTCGGCCCCGGCCTTTATTTTTTTAGTCGAAGATCAGCGATATCTTCCGGATGGAGGGATCGCGGCTGTCCACGAAGTCAAAGGCCTTCTGGGCCTCCAGGAAGGGGAAAGTGTGCGACACGGTGCCGCGCAGCTCCACCTTGCCCTCGTTCACGAGCCGGATGACCTCGCCGAACTTCCGGTTCTGAAGGCGGCTGCCGCGGATGTCCAGCTCCTTGGACGTGATGACGAACTGGTTTATCTCGTCCGGCGCCACGCTGAACCCCATGGTCATCACGCGGGTGGCGTTCCCAGCCGCCTGGCACGCGCTGAGCAGGCTGCCCTTCACGCAGGCCGCGTCGATGGTCACGGTGGGGCCGTAGCCGCCGGTCAGCTCCTTCGCCCGGGCCACCAGGTCCTCATTTTTGGAGTTGATGACCGCCGTGGCGCCGTTCTTCAGGGCCTCGTCCAGTTTCGGCTGGTCGATGTCCGCCATGATGATGCTGTGGGGCCTGAAGAGCTTCACGATGCGGAGCAGGCTGCTTCCCAGCGCTCCCGCGCCGATAATCAGGACGTCGTCATCCGACTCCAGCTGAGCCCGGCTGCAGCACTGGACCGCAATGGTGGTGGGCTCGATCATCACCGCGTCCTTATACTCCAGGAAGTCCGGCAGGGTATAGCAGTCCTTCTCCGGAACCGCCATATACTCCCGGTAGCCGCCGTCGATGTGGACGCCGCGGACGGCCAGATGCTGACAGACGTTGGGGCGCCCCTTGCGGCAGGCGTAGCACTTTCCGCAGGCCGTCACCTGATCGATGATGACGCGGTCGCCGGGCTTGCGCGTCGTGACGCCGGGCCCCACCTCCGCCACCTCGCCGACAATCTCATGACCAATGACCCGGGGATAGGTCGCGGCGGCGTTGGTGCCGTGGTAGATCCCCACGTCGGACCCGCAGATGCCGGAGGCCCGGATCTTCACAAGGACGTTGTTCTCCGCGTCCAGCGAGGGCTTTTCCATGTCAATGACACGCAGTTCGCCGGGCTTGACAATTTGAATGGCTTTCATGAACAGTACACCCCTTTATAAAACGTGACTTGAATTTCTATGACTTCGCGTTGGGCGACCGTGTGGCCGCCACCAGCAGAAGCACAATGAAAACACCCTGAATCAGCCGCTGGGCGCCAATGCCGATCCGCGCCGCGTTGAGGAAGGTGGACATCAGCGTCATCATGAACGCCCCAAGACAGACCGCGGCGATATTGGACTTGCCCCCCGCCGCGTTGGTGCCCCCCACAAAACAGGCCGCGATGGAGGGGAGGAAGTAGGTGGTCCCAAGGTCCTGATTGGCGCCGCCGCAGTAGGCCGCGTTCAGGGCCCCCGCCAGCCCGCACAGGGCGCCGTTGATGACAAAGGCGGTGATGACGGTCCTCCTGACGTTGATCCCCGCCAGCCACGCCGCGTCCCGGTTCTGTCCCACCGCGTGCAGGTTCATGCCGTATTTGACCCGGTAGAGCACGAACCACAGCACAAGGGCAATGAGGATGGCAATGATCGTCATGGTGTTGAGCCCCAGAAGGTCCGTGTTGGTGAAGCGGACAAAGTCGCTGTTGGGGGAGTTGGCGAACTTGTTGGAGATCAGCAGGATCACCGTGTAGTACAGATAGCCTGTGGCCATGGTGGTGATCATCGCGTGGATGTTCAGGAAGACGTTGATGGAGGCGTTGATCAGGCCGCAGACCATGCCGGCCCCGATGGCCCCCGCAAGGCCGAGGGGAATGCTCCAGCGCATGAGCTCGCAGGAGATGTAGGCCGTCAGGGTGAGGATATACTTCTGGGAGATGTCAATGGCTCCCTTGCCGCTGGTGACCACAATCATCTGGGCCATGCCCAGCAGCATGGCGAAGACGCAGAGCTTCAGGCCGGAGGTGATGACCCGCATATTGACGCTGCCGGAGACAAGGCAGATCAGAACGTACAGAATGACGCTGCCCAGAAGGGGCCACAGGATGGGACTGGCTGAAAGGTTCCTGAGGGTCTTTCTCATCGTCCGGCACGCTCCTTTCTGCGGACCACGAATTTCAGCGCCAGGACGGAGATCAGGATGAGGCCGATGATCGCCGTCTGGTAGTTTGAGTTGAGCTTCATCGCCGTCAGGAGCGAGTTGATCAGGTTCATCACCACGGCGGCCATGACCACGCCGAAGGGAACCGGCACGCCCCCCATCATCTCACAGCCTCCGAGGATGACCGTGGCGATGGACATCATGTTGTAGTTCACGGAGCTGTTGGCGTCGGCCCCGTTGCAGGTGGAGGTGTAGGCCATGCCGGCCAGGACCACAAAGAACCCGGCCAGGGCGTAGGCCGTGAGCTTCGCCAGCAGGTGACTCCAGCCGGAGCGCTCCATGGCCTGGACGTTGTTCCCAATGCCCCTC
>JAIKZX010000088.1 GCA_024681935.1 Fretibacterium sp. | reverse complement strand
GCTGCATGTGCGGGACTTTGGGGGCGAAAGGCTTATCCAGGCCCTGGGAGAATTGGGGAAATGTGAAATCAGCGCGGCCTGCGCCCGGACTGAACTGGGGGCCGCGCTTTTTCCCGTGAGGAGGCTTTTGAAAAAATGCCTGCCTTTTCTGGCTGTGTTCCTTGTGGGGGCCGCTCTGTGCCTGACGCTGACGCTCCGTGATGTGATGTTCGCTTTCCGCGCGCTGGGTCCGATTGCCCTGTTCTGCGGGGCGGCGGGGATTTTCTCAGAAACAAAGAAAATCCTGCGGGAACGCGCTTTCATTAAGGGCATGGATTCCCAAAGGGCTCTGGAGCACTCGGCGTGGCGGTGTTTTTTGAGGGATGCGCCGAAAAAATACAGGGAAAACGACATTACCTATATTCCCATCAACGGGGAGACACTGAAACTGGACACTGAGGGCCTCGCGCTGGAGTACTGCCTGCTTCCCGCAATTTCAAGGCAGGCGTTTGAGGCCATTCATCATAAAGAGTAAAGAGACGTTTTGTCATCATAAAGAGACGTTTTGAGGAGGCAGTTTTATGGGCGATAGTTTCTTTGCGGCGCTGCGTGTCGTTTTGCCGATGATGTTGCTGATGGCGCTGGGCTGGACCGTGAGGGCCCGGGGGATGATCAGCCGTTCCGCGATGAAGGAATTCGACAGGGTGCTGTTCAGAATCTTTATGCCCACCCTGCTGTTCAAGAACATCTACGACATGGATTTTTCCCGGGGCTTTGCCTGGAAGGAAATGCTCTTCGCCGGGGCGGGCCTGCTGCTGATCTTCATCTTCAGCCTGACGGTCCCCAGATTGCTCACAAAGGACGGCAACAAATCCTCGGTGATTGGCCAGGCCGTGGTGAGGGGGAACTACATCCTGTTCGGCGTCGCGGTGTCTGAGGCCCTGTACGGCGAGGGCAACGCCGCTATGGTGGTCATGCTGGGCGTTCTGGTGATCCCCGCCATCAACTCCATGTCGGCGGTGATCCTTGAGATGAACCGTTCCGGGCAGGCCAGATTGGGAAAACTGTGCCTCGCGATCCTGAAGAACCCCATGATCATCGGCACCATCCTGGCGTTCGTCTTCAAGGGTTTTCACATCGGCATTCCCGCGCCGGTGTGGTCTGTCGTCCGAAGCATCGCCAACTCCACGACGACGGTGAGCTTTATCTCGCTGGGCATTGGCCTCGATATCGCCGAGGTGAGGGCAGACAGCCATCTCCTTCTGTGGGGGATATTCCTGCGGATGATCTTCATGCCGCTGATCTTTATGCCGCTGTCCATTTTGATGGGCTTCCGCGGGCAGAGCCTCTGCGCGATGATGGTCCTCTTCGCGGCGCCCGCCGCCGTGTCCTCGTATCCCATGGCCGTCGCCATGGGCGCGGACGGACAGCTGGCCGGGCAGCTGGTGTGTACCACAACCGTGCTCTCGGTCCTGACGATCTTCCTGTGGACGCTGCTCTTTAAAAACCTGGGTATGCTGTGAGTTTATAAAATTGAGGAGACTGTGAGACATTCATGAACAAGGTAGTTATTGACGAACTGAAGTTTGACAGGCAGGGGCTCATCCCCGCCATTGTGGTGGACGACAAAACGGACCGGGTGCTTACCCTGGCCTACATGAACCGCGAGAGCCTGGAGATATCCCTGAAACGCCGGCTGACCTGCTTTTGGAGCCGGTCGCGCCAGGAACTGTGGCTGAAGGGTGAGACGAGCGGAAACTATCAGCACATCGTCTCCATCACCGCGGACTGCGACAGGGATGCGCTCCTCGTCCGCGTGAAGCCGGACGGTCCGGCCTGCCACCTGGGGAATGTCTCCTGCTTCATGGATCCGCTCTGGACCGGAACGGAGCCGGCGGAGCCGGCCTCCGGGGCCGCCTCCCAGCCGGAGCCCTTCTCTCTCAATGAACTGATGAAGCTCATCAGGGGCCGGAAGTCGGAAAAGGTAGATGGCTCTTACACCTCCTACCTGTTTGAGAAGGGGCTGGACAAGATCCTCAAGAAGGTGGGCGAGGAGAGCACGGAGGTCATCATCGCGGCAAAGGCGGAGGACAAAAAGGAGACCGTCTACGAGCTGGCCGACCTGACCTATCATCTGCTGGTCCTTATGGTCCAGGCGGGCATCTCCCTCGACGACGTGATGGACGAGCTGGCCTCCCGCCACGTCATCGACCACAAGGTGAAGCAGGAGAAGATGACGTCATGAGCGCGGCGCCGGGCCAGTCGGATTTTCACGTCCACACGTCCTTCTGCGACGGCCGGGACACGGCGGAAGCGGTGGTGCAGTCCGCCCTGTCCCTTGGGATGAAGCGGCTGGGTTTTTCCGGCCACGCGCACACGCCCTTCGACCCGGCGGCCTGTATGTCCCCTGAGGCGACGGAGGAATACAAACGGGAAATTGCGCGGCTGCGGGAGAAGTATAAGGGACAGATCGAGATCTTCTGCGGCGTGGAACAGGATTACTTCTCCGACCTGCCCACGGAAGATTATGATTACGTCATTGGCTCCGTGCATTACCTGTACGGAGGCGGAGACTACCACTGCGTCGATTGGACCGCGGACCGTCTGCGCGCGATGATCGACAGGTGTTTCGGCGGGGATCCCTACGCGATGGCCGAGGCGTACTTCCGGCAGGAGGCGGATATCGTCCGAAAAACGAACGCCAGCGTCATCGGGCACTTCGACCTCCTGACGAAGTTCAGCGAACAGGACCCCCTCTTTGACGAGGAACACCCCCGCTACGTTGCTGCATCCAACGCAGCGCTGGACGCTCTGCTGAAGACGGGGCGCCCCTTCGAGATCAACACGGGGGCCATCTCCCGCGGGTACCGCACCACACCCTACCCCAGCCTGCGGCTGCTGCGCCGCATCGCCGAGCGCGGAGGGCAGGTCATCCTCTCAAGCGACAGCCACCAGGCGGACACGCTCTGCTTCCGCTTTGAGGAGTGCCGTGCCCTGATTGGCTCCCTGGGGCTGAACCTCTGCCAAATGCCCTTCCCGGCTAAGGCTTAATCTTCCCCGACGCCGCCAGCGTCTCGTTCATGCTGCCCGTCCGGTAACCGCCGAGGTCCAGCGTCACATAGGTGAAGCCCAGGGCCCTGAGTTCCTGATGGATTTTCTGCCGCACGGCGGGCTCCATGATCTTTGAGAAATCCTCCGGCAGCACCTCGATACGGGCCATTTTGCCGTGAACGCGGACCCGCATCTGACGAAAGCCCAGGCACTGAAGGATCTGTTCCGCCTTTTCGACCCTGCTCAGCCCCTCCTCCGTGAGGGGCTCGCCATAGACGAAGCGCGAGGCCAGGCACGCGAAGGACGGTTTGTCCCACGTGGGCAGGCCCAGCTCCCGGGAGAGCTGGCGTATCTCCTTCTTGCTGAGCCCCACGGCCTGCAGAGGGCTCTTCACCCCCAGCTCCGCGACGGCCCTGAGCCCGGGGCGGTAGTCGCCCTCATCGTCCGTGTTGGAGCCCTCCACGACAGCCGCAAGCCCCCGCTCCCGTGCCAGCTCCCCTATCCTGACGAACAGCGCTCGCTTGCAGAAGTAGCAGCGGTCCGGCGGATTCTGGCTGACGCCCTCAACCGCCAGAACGTCAAAGCGGCATTCCACCTGCTCAATTCCGTTCTGCCGGCAGAACTCTCTGGCCTCGTCCAGCTCACTCTCCGGGACAAAGCAGGACGAAACCGTGACGGCAAGGACCGCAGGTCCCTTCCCGGCGAGGGCCTTATCCCCCAGCGCATCCTGCGCCGCCTTCAGAAGAAAGGTCGAGTCCACACCGCCGGAGAACGCCAC